>JAZUEV010000514.1:0-2292 GCA_045640345.1 Treponema sp. | reverse complement strand
GACAGAAGGTACGAGCAGGCGCAGAAGGGCTACCACGCCGGCAGAGGCAAGGAGGATGTGAGCATGTGCGAGGTTTTGGACAAATACATCAACGACGGGATCCAGATAGGCATAAAGCAGGGATATTCCCAAGGTATTACCCAGGGAATTAAACAAGGAATTACCCAGGGAATTAGTCAAGGAATTGTGCAGGGAATTAACCAAGGAGTCCGTACGACAGCGAGAAACCTCCTGAGGATGAACTTCACCACCGACCAGCAAATCTCCCTGGCCACGGGACTTTCGCTTGAGGAGATACAGGAGATTAGGAAAGAACTGGAGTCGGAAGGCTAGAAATTTTCAGTGGGATGCGCAAAAAAAAGACACACCGCTTTTCTGCAGTGTGCCTGTTGGGCCGTTGGCCTTAAGAATAACAATGGATTATTTTGTTTTTAACAAATTTTTCTTTCACTATATCAAATATTTCACCAAACGCAGTGGATGCTGCACCTCCTACAACAGGAATCCTGTCAAAAACACTGCTAAAAAGATTTCTTGTGAAGTTGATTCCTATATCCTTTAATTGCTGACCAAACGGTTTGTCATCGTTTAAAGAATTATTTACAAGCTGACTTTGTTTCAATTCCTCGTTCAGGGCCTTCAATAACAGTTTTCTTGATTCTCCTACATCATCACCAACTATTGTGACCAAATCAAGAAAATCTACATAGGAAACTTTTAGAACTTTGGAATTCAAGGTCGCATCAACAAGTCCACCTTGTGATTCGATTGCATTCTTAAGTTCAATGTAAAGATTTACATCTGGAATAAAAATGACTATTTTATTGTCTTCTATTTTTGCATTTTTTAAAATACGCTTAAAAGATTGTTTCCAATCAAATTTTTCATAAGGATATTTCAATTGTTTTCTGACTTTCAGATTGGAAATTTTTGATTGTGTTATGCCCAGTTCCTTTGAGAGTTTGTAGTCGCTCTCTTCATTAAATTCAGGTTCATTTCTTTCAAGAATTCTTTCTATGTAAATTGAAAAAAGAAGAGTCTCCAGGTCAATTTTACTAATTGAACCAAAGTTCCCGAAATAATATTGTTCGGCTATTTTATCGAACGCTTTAGCTTTTATATTATCTTTGTTCAATCCAGTTTTATCCTCTTCATTTGTCGGAGAAAATATTTGTTCGTAAAAATCTTTTTTTGTTGTGTCCATGGAAACAATCCTTAGGTTCTAAAAAAAAAGGGGTGCGATGCTTTTAACACCACACCCTTTTTAGTTAATTTAAGTTATAAAACTTACTTTAGCACTGTTAATTAGAGCGCTACAGAAATTTCAACTGGTACAGAGAATGTGAACTTTGATCCAGATGTGAAATTAAGTGGCATGCTAACATAAGCAGAGATAGAAGCTCCACCAACATTGCAGTCAGCACCAAGGTTTACACCAAGCTTTGAATCCATGATTTCATTTCCATCAATCTTTACGAATGGAGTTACAGCACCCATTGAGTAAGAAGTCTTGAACATGAATCCGTAGTTGAAGTCACCAGTACCTGCGAATTTGTAGCAGATCATGTTGTTCAAACGAATCATAAGACCGTTCAAAGCAAACTGACCACCGATTGTTGAGTAAACTGCATATGGATCTGTGATGTTTCCATCAGAATCACCAGAAAGACCGAAGAATACATCAGCATAGTATCCTGTTGATTCCCATGGCATGTTGTTGTAAGCAAGACCGAATGCAAGCTTTGCTGATCCCCATCCGTCCATACCGTAAGCAACTTGAGTATCCTTTGCAACTACCAACTGGAATTTTCCAATGTTTTCGATTGCATAGTTAATATCAAATGTGAATCCACCGATAACATCGATACCCTTTCTGCTTGCATCAATCCAGTTGCTTCCTGCATTCATAGCAAGGCTTGTACCAAATGCACCCTTTGCAAATTCAACCTTGATTCCTTTGTTGTCAGAAGTTTCAGTCTTACCGTTCTGTGCCCACCAAGCGAAATTATCCTGAGCGATAGAACCTGTAGCAACCTTACCTACAGAGAACTTGAGTCCATCAACAGGAGCAAACCAAAGTGTTGCTTCGTCGAAAGATCCCTTAGAAGCAATCTTTACGCTTGCTCCAGCCTTTTCGCCTGAAACAGATGCTTCAAACTTTGTGTCTCCAGAGTTGGATACATCCTTTGTTCCAAACATATAGAAATCACTTCCATAACCCAAGAGTGTTGTTTCCGCCTTTACCTGTCCGCTGAATTCAACACCGAAGCTAAATGCAGCCATGGTGGCTGC
>JAZUEV010000513.1:0-9347 GCA_045640345.1 Treponema sp. | reverse complement strand
GAAATGACAGAAAAACGTCATCCCGAATTTATTTCGGGATCTCTAATAACAAATGATGTCATTTCGACTGTAGAGAGTGAAACGAACGGAATGGAGAAATCTCAAGAACAATGGTCATATATGAGATTTCTCCACGCGCTTTGCTTGGTCGAAATGACATCGGTAAAGTCGATTGCTTGGTCGAGATGACATCGGTAAAGTCGATTGCTTGATTGGAAATGACATCGGTAAAGTCAATTGTTAGATTGAAATGACACTAATCAGATTCACATCTTTTTTATCTGGTTAAAGATCTGAAATGATTGTAAATCAATTTTCCTGATTCGGTCAAATCAGAATAAGACCATCCGCTGGTTTTGTTGCAGCCACTTGATATTGCACTAGCAGTTTCTGCTTTATTGCTCAATGACCAATTCATGTGACTGATGTTGTATTTTGCACAAAGGTCAAACCATTTTTGTGATTCGCTTGCATTAAATCCACCGTTACCGGAAGCATCGCAAGTTCCAAATTCGGTTATGAAAATTGGCAAACCTTTTTTGATTGCGTTTTCAACTCTTGATCTGTAGGAGCTCTGGTGAGTCTGTGCATAAAAGTGGAAAACATACATTACATTTTTATATGACAATGGATTTGCCAATGGACCTTCAATATCCTGGGACCAAGTGTTTGTTCCAACCAAAATCAATGCGTTTGGTGCGTTTTTGCGAATGACCGGAATGATTTTTTCAGCATAAGGTTTCAATACTGAATCCCAATTTGAATTGGTTGGTTCGTTACAGATTTCATAAATCACGTTGTCGTATTTTGCATATTTGGTTGAAATCTCATTCAAGAAATTCACAGCATCGTTTTCGGTGTCCCTTGGGTTGTACTGATGAACATGCCAATCAACAATCACATACATTCCCAATTCTGTTGCGTAATCAATTCCGTCGCAAATCAATTTTTTGAGTTGGGCTTTGTTTCCACCGTTGCAGTATCCGTTGTAATCTCTTGGATAAAGGACCAAACGAATTGCATTTGTGTTCCAATCATCACGCAAATTTTTGAAAGCATCTTTGTTGACGTATCGACTAAAATCGTTTCCAAAATTTAAACCATGTGTGCTCATTCCGTACAACTGATATTTTTGATTTTTTGAATCGTAAAGATAAGCTCCGTTTACATGAAGTGCACCGTGGTTGGCAAATGGTGTGCCTGTGACGGACGCTGGTTTTGGATTTGAAGTTGTGGTTGTTGTTGGGACTGTTGTGCTTGAACCACTTGAACTTGAAGAACCAGTATTTGATGTAGCTGAATTTGTTCCTGTTGATTTTACATCGTTTCCAGTGATTGAAACATCTTTTAAGGTTACGCCAAATCCGTGGATGATGAGACCGCTTGATTTTATACCGCTTGTTTCTGAGGAATTTGGTGTGTACAAAATTGTGCCTGAATTATTTGACGGGACAAATGTACCTGAATTATTTGCAGCTCCTTCCAAATTTCCAGATCCAAGATTTGTCCAATTTCCATTGTAGATTTTTATGTTGTGATATGATTCTGAATTGTTTTCAAAAGTGAATTGGATTTTATTTCCGTTGCTGAATGATGAAAATTTTTCAGACGAAATTGTAATGTTTGATCCCCAGTCCAAATCTGTTTTTGAATTGTAGATTGATACTGTTGAATTTTTTGTGACAGTCGTGGATGTTTGTGTTGTGCTTGTTCCACTGTTAGAACTGTTTCCATTTGTTCCGCTTGTTGATTTTGCATCTGTGTTTGTTGGTGAATTTGGTTTTGCAGATGTTGGTTCTGATTTTCCGTTTCCAGAACTGATTGTGATTTTATTTATTTTGAGTCCATATCCGTGAAATCTTAATCCACTTTTTTTAATGTAGGAGGCTTCAGTTGATGTTGCTGTATAAACAATTGTTCCTGAATTTGTTGATGGCACAAACGAACCATTTTCATTTTTTGCACCATCCAATTTTCCGCTGCCCAACGCAAACCAATCGCCAGAATAAATTTTTATTTGATGATAAGAAGCATTTGTGTTTGTGTATGACAAACTGATTTTATCACCTGCCGAGAATCCTGAAAATTTGGATCCATCAATTTCAACAGTTGGATACCAGTCAAGTTCAACGCTGGAATTAAAAACTGTTGTTTCTGCACTGACGCAAGATATTGCAAAAACACTTGCTATTAATAAAAATAAATTTTTAATTGATTTCATATTTCCTCCCAAAGATAAACACTTGTACAAAAATATTGTAACATTTGTTCAATAAAATTTCGAGATGCTCAATAGTTGGTTAAATGGGGACTGTCAAATAAGATGTCATGCTGAAATTGATTCAGCATCTCTTAATCATAGTCGCACTTGGCTGTTTTTGAGATTCCGAAATGAATTCTGAATGACGATATAAACTATATTTTTCGGACCGTCCCTTTTTTTAATTCCCAAGTTTTTTTCCGTCCAAAATTTTTTCAATCAGTTGACCATTTTTGTAGACAAGCTTCAATGAAAAAAATGGAACGTCCTTTGTAAGCAAGTCCAAAAATACTTTATCACCTTCCCACAAATTTAAATCTTTTATTTTTGATTTTTCAACCCATTCCAATTGTCCTTCGTCGCAATCAATTTGTTTTCCACAATAATCTTTTGACGTATAAAGACACATGTATTCCGCTGGGTCGTCGTCGGAAACAAAAGTCACAATTCCACGAAAATCAAAAGACTTTAATTCAAGACCAGTTTCTTCTTTAACCTCTCGCAGTAAACAATCTTCAGGACTTTCGCCTTTTTCAAAATGTCCACCGACCCCAATCCACTTGTCGTGATTTATGTCATTGGATTTTGTTGTGCGGTGTAGCATCAAATATTTTTCGTTTTCTTCTATATAACAAAGCGTTGTTAATTGTGATTTCATTTTGTCCTCTGTTAAAAATTAATATTGCATTTGGTTTTGATAAAATCAAACATGGTTGTAAAATATTTTTCTGGTTCCAGCAGATAAGATCTATCATGGCCTGCGTCTTCAACAATCAATAATTTTTTATCAGTCGGACAAGCTTCATAAACTTTATAAACATTTTTTGTTTGGACAAAAGTGTCAGATCCTCCGTGAATAAAAAGCATTGGAACTTTTGATTTTTTTATAGATTTAACAGACGATGCTTCCGAAAAATTATATCCTGCACGAATCTTGGAGATAACAGATGAGACATTTAAAAATGGAAATGTTGGTAGGTGATAAAGATCATTTAATTCATCAGCAAAAATGTCCCACACCGAAGCATAACCGCAATCTTCAATTATTCCTTTTACATTGCTTGGTAGATTTTCGCCAGAGCACATCATAACAGTTGCGCCACCCATGGACACTCCCCACAAAATAATTTGAGCATCTGCATCGCGAGATAAAATCTCATCAATCCATTTTAAAATATCTTTTTTGTCCAACCAACCCATGCCAATGTATTTTCCTTCGCTTGTTCCGTGGGCTCTGTTGTTTGGAAGCAAAACATTAAATCCTTTTTCGGCAAATTGTCCAGCAGGAATTCTTACACCAAAGTTCATTGATTTGTAACCGTGAACAGTGATGGCCCAAAGGTGTGACTGATTTTTTTGTGTATACAAATCTGCTCTTAATAATAACCCATCGTTGGATTTTGTTTCAAGATTTTCGTGGTTCATGTTTTGGACGATTTGTTGTGTCAGCTCATCAAAATATTCTCTGTTTTGGTTGATAATTGATTGAGCATCAAGTTCAGTTGCAGATGATGCAGAAACCATAGTTTTTTTTGTTTCCGTTTTGTTTTCATCACTTGGATTTTTTTCTGGCTCAACTTTTTCGTTTTTAACGATTTCTATTTTTGTTGAAGATTTTCTATTATCTGGAACCAACGCAAATGTAACCAAATAATTTCCAATAACAATCAGTGCCGCAATAATCAATGCAAAAAAACTTGCAACTGAAATAACGATTATTTTTTTTGTCTTTTTTTTCATTTTTGCCTCTCGACTGTTTTTAATTAATTTTTTATTGACAATAAAAATTCGGCAGACTTTTTCATATATTCCAATTGATTTTTTGAACCAAAATGTTCAATCGAAAAAATCCCGTCGTACCCAGATTTTAATAAGTCGCTCACAATTTCATTCATTTTGATATCACCATATCCAACTGGAGCGGGATACATTTTTGTTCCATCCAAGCAGGTTGATTCATCTCCATTATTTTTTTTAAGCGAACGATCTTTGCAATGCACATGGGTGATTTTATTTTTCAACAATCTGTATGCGTCCATTTCATCTTGATTGCTGTACATAAAATTTCCAGTGTCAAAAGCAATTCTTAATTCTGGAATTTCATCCACATAATTTTTTAGTTGCTCCATTTTTGCGATTGGACTTTTGTAGTTATCAAAATCTTCAATCAGGGGTTGGATATTTTTTTTACATGCTTCTTGGCAAACAACTCTGGTTCCATCAATAAAAATTTTTTCTTCGTTGTCATTTTGGGTTTGAAAAAATCCTGGAATAATCATTACATTTTTTGAATCACAATCTTTTGCACGACGAATATGATTTTTGATTTTTTCATTTTCATTGCGAAGGTTGAAATCATAAAAACAATAAACAGAAGAAACTTTTAAATTTGCCTTAGAAATTTTGTTTAAAATTTCATCATTGTTTTCAATTTGCGAAAAATCAATTTCACAAAAATCAATTCCAAAATCTTTTGTTCTTTTTAAAATTTCATCTTCAGAAATATTTTCTTGCTGAGATGCTTCTTGAATGTGATTGTAAAAAACCGAAAGTTTCATAATATAAAAATCCTATTTCCAATTTTGTTCGAGATTTTTTATGGTCTCTTGATTTGCAAGTTCGCCAGAAAAAGTACTGGCACTACCAGCGAGTATTCCATTTTTTAAAGCAGTTGAAAAATCATTTGATTTAATCCATCCTGCCAAAAATCCTGCGACCATTGAATCACCAGCGCCAACCGAATTTACAACTGTTCCAGTTGGTGCGTCACTTTCAAAAATCTGTCCGTCGTTTGTACAAAGAATTGCTCCTTTTTCGGCAAGGGACACAAGAACATTTTTAGCTCCCATTTCCTGGAGTTTTTTTGCCCAAGGAATTGCAGATTTTCTATCATTGATTTTCACGTCAAAAATTTCACCAAGCTCGTGGTTGTTTGGCTTAATTAAAAATGGTTTATGTTTCAAACTGTTAAGCAAAAGTTCGCCAGTCGCATCAACAACAAAATTGATTTTTTTTGACGACAGTTTTTCCATAATCAGACTGTAAAGATTTTTGTCCAATGTGTTTGGGATTGAACCGGCCAAAACCAAAATGTCATCATCTTGCAACTGATTTAATTTTTCAAAAAGCTGGTCAACAAATTTTTTTCCGATTGCCGGTCCTGCTCCGTTGATTTCAGTTTCATCGGTTGAATGGAGTTTCACATTGATTCTGGACATTCCATTTTCAAGATGAATAAAATCAGTTTTAAGATTTTTTTTCTGAAGGATAGTTTCGATTTCCTGTCCCGTGAATCCAGCTGTAAATCCAAGAGCAATATTTTTTACACCCAAATTTTTTAGAACAAGAGAAACGTTGATTCCTTTTCCACCTGCCAAAATTTTTTCAGCAGATGATCGATTGACCGAGCCACTTTGAAAATTTTTTACATCCACAATATAATCAATTGATGGATTTATGGTGAGTGTATAAATCATTTTGTTTCCGCTATAACTTCGACTTCACACAATGCACCTGCTGGAAGTGCACTGACTGCAACACATGATCGAGCTGGTTTGCTTGAAAAATATTTTCCATAAACATTGTTGAATTCTGCAAAAGTTGAAATGTCTGTCAAAAAACAAGTTGTCTTGACCACATTTTCAAAATCCAAATTCTGTGATGCCAAAAGATTTTTTATGTTTTTACAAATCTGTTCGGTCTGTTCTGCCACAGTTTGACTTTCGATTTTACCGCTTGCTGGATTTATTGCAATTTGTCCTGACAAAAACAAAAGTCCCCCTGATTTTTTTCCTTGCGAATAAGGACCAATAGCTTGAGGTGCGTTTTCTGTATAAATGGTTTCCATAAAAACTCCTAAAATTTTTTTAACATTTCGGTTTAATAATATCAGAAAATAGATGTATCTTCAATGTTTTTATTTTATAATTTTATTATAATAATTTTAGAGGACTTTATGATTGATTTAAGAATTGCTAATCTTTGTGATTTTGATGGAATAATGGAAATTGAAAAACAGTCTTTTTTACCACAGATTTGTGAAGAAAAAAAAGTTTTTGAGGAACGAATAAATTTTTTCAGCAACGGATTTTTGGTTTTTGTAGATGAAGAGAAAAATATTTGTGGATACATCTGCACAGAGCTCTGGAAAAAATTTGATTACAAAAAAGATTCTCTGGACGATGAAAAAAAATTGGAATTAAAAAATCAATTGTTGGTTGGACACAGCATCAAAAAAACTCATTGCGACCAAGGAAAAAATCTTTATATCTCATCATTTGCAATTGGACAAAAATTGAGGGGCAGGGGATTAGGAAAAAAATTATTTTCTGAAAGCATGGATTTTTTTGAAAAAGAATTTGATTTAGAAAAAAAGTTTTTGCTTGTGAACGAAGATTGGAAAGGTGCACAAAAAATTTACAGCGACTATGGATTTGAAAAAATCTGTTGCCTGCCAAAAATGTTTTACAGGGACGAACAAAATTTTTCGGACGGAGTTGTGATGGTGGAGTGAAGGGGGGAAAATCATTCATTAAAAAAATCTTCTTACTCCTTGCACCCAATCCAACAAAAAGATACAATTAAATTATGGAAAGCGCTTTGTATTTGATTCCCGTGACTTTGGGAGAGACTGCGGTGGAAAAAGTTCTGCCGTCTTATAACCATGACATTATTGTTGGGATAAAAAATTTTATTGTGGAGAACATTCGTTCGGCTCGTAGATTTTTGAAGTCTGTTGATAAGTCCATTGATATTGATGAATTGACTTTTTATGAATTGAATGAACACACCGATTTGAATCAGATTGGAAATTATTTGGAGGCTTTGGAAAAACGAAAGTTGCCAATGGGGGTGATTTCTGAAGCTGGTTGTCCTGCAGTAGCCGACCCTGGTGCTCAAGTGGTGGAAATGGCTCAGAAAAAAAATCTGAAAGTTGTGCCGTTGGTTGGTCCTTCGTCTATGATTATGGCGGTTATGGGAAGTGGATTTAATGGACAGAGTTTTGCTTTCAATGGATATCTTCCAGTAAAACCGACTGATCGTGCAAATAAACTGCGACAATTGGAAGCTCGTGCTTGGAAAGAAGATCAGACTCAACTTTTTATTGAAGCACCATACAGAAATTTAAAAATGCTTGAATCAATTTTATCGGCCTGTAGAAAAGACACTCGTTTGTGTATTGCAGCAGGAATTACAACGGATGCGGAATTTATAAAAACAAAAACTGTTGCGGAATGGAAAAAAAGTCCAGCACCGGATATCAATAAAGTTCCAGCTATTTTTTTAATTTACAGAGGATAAGATGAGCTCGATTGTTTTGATGGGAATAAAGCATTGCGGAAAAAGTACACAAGCAAAATTTTTGGGACAGAAACTGAATCTTCCGGTTTTTGATACTGATGATTTAATTTTGGAAGAAACTGGTGAAAGCCCAAGACAGATTTACACAACAAAAGGTGAGGGTGCTTTTAAGGATGCTGAAGCTAACACATGTGAGAAACTGAAGCAAAAGTTGCTGGAAGAAAAAACTGATGCGGTGATTGCAACTGGTGGTGGAATCTGCAACAATCCAAAGGCTGTGGAAATCTTAAAAAGTCTTGGCCGATGTGTTTTTTTGAAAGCTGATGAAACTGTTGCGGCTGACAGAATTGTTCGGGAAATTGTTTTTGATGATGATGGAACAATGAAAAATCTGCCGGCGTATATTGCGAAAAAAAATCCCCAGAACACAAAAGACGTAAGAGAAATTTTCCATGACTTTTACGAAGAGCGTACAAAAATATATCAGTCCCTGGCAGATGTAACTGTTGAACTTGGCAACGCCCCCAAACATGTAAACACCCAGCAGATATTAAAAGTCCTGGGATTGGAATAAAAGATGAAATGAGGTGATTTATAGTCCTTGTTGATAGAAGATTGGTAAAAAAGATGCTGAAACAAGTTCAGCATGACGGAGATAAACATTGTCATTCCGAACTTGTTTCGGAATCCATAGACACAACAGAATTGGAAAAGCAGATTGACCAGAAAGTTTATGAACTCTACGGACTGGCTGAGGAAGAAATTAAAGTGGTGGAGGGGAAGTAAGATGGAAACAAACTTTACAGACGAAATCATTGATATAGTTAGCAGTGCAAGAAATTATGTTGCAAAATCTGCAAACCTGGCTCATGTGGCAAGCTGCTGGCTTATTGGACAGAAAGTTTTTATTGAAGAACAGAATGGTAAAAATCGTGCTGATTATGGGAAATATGTAGTTGAAACTGTTTCAAATACACTCACAGAAAAATTTGGCAGCGGATATTCAAAAACAAACATTAAAAACTTTCGCACTTTTTATCAGCTGTTTTCTGACTTTACAATAAGTCAGGCATTGCCTGACCAATTGAAAATTGAGTCAATAAACAAACAGACAACAGATATAAAGATTTTTCCAAATAATCTTTCGTGGACACATTATGAGCGACTTATTCGCGTGAGTGACGATAAAGCAAGATTATGGTATATGAATGAAGCTTCATTGAATCAGTGGGATTATAGAACATTAAAAAGAAATATTGATTCACAATACTTTTATCGTCTTATGCAAACTTCTGATGATAAAAAAGATGAAGTAAAATCAGAGATGGATAAATTAACTCAAAACTACCAGAATAATAAATTGGAATATCTGAAAAATCCTGTGCTTGTTGAATTCCTTGGATTTAAAAGAGATGAAGCCTTTACAGAAAATAATCTTGAAGATGCAATAATCACACATCTTAAAAATTTTATTCTTGAACTTGGTAAGGGGTATGCATTTGTAGCACGACAGCAACACATCAAAACAGACATGGGAGATTATTACATCGATCTTGTATTCTATAATTATATTCTGAAATGTTTTTGCTCATTGATTTAAAGAGTGAACAAATTACTCATCAGGATGTTGGACAAATGGATATGTATGTGCGAATGTATGATGAATTGAAATGTTCTCCAGATGACAATCCTACAATTGGACTTCTTTTGTGTGCCGAAACTAGTTCTGATCTTGCAAGATATAGTATTTTAAAAGACAAGGATCAGATTTTTCAGGCGAAATATC
>JAZUEV010000512.1:0-2326 GCA_045640345.1 Treponema sp. | reverse complement strand
TGGAGCCTCCACCATAAGTGTTATGGGTCAAAACTCCCAGCACGGCTCTGAACAAGGCTTTCATGCTAAATCCAGGATGGGAATAGAAAATCTTGTCCTCGCGAGTCAAAAGTGCATCGACCATCAGCTGGGGTAAAATCTTAAATGGAATGAGTTCCCTTTTCTGGTCGCTGGAAAACTCTGTGATAAGTTCTCCATTGACATCCAAAATCTTAGTCGGGGTTTCAACGGAAAACTCTGTAAAGTTCTCGGTTTCTATTGTATTTTTTGTAACAGCAAGCCCCATACCAGTCGCCGCTCCTAAGCCAACGGCAAAAAGAAGAAGAAGTGGTAAAAAAACAAAGGGCCAAATTTTCATTCGTTTCATAACTATTAGAATTTAAGAAAAAAAGTGGATTTTGTCAAGTAAATCTCAAAGGAACATTGAAAATCAACAAGAATTCTGTCGAAAATTCTGTTTTTTTATCAGGCGATTACCAAAAAAAAACAAATTCTTTAGGCCAAGTTCAAGTTGATTTGGAAAATCCAAGGTTTGAAACAATATGGCTATCACTATTATAAATCGAAATATGGTAGTCTATTAAAATTGCAATTTTTAGAGATGCCCTTACTTAACTGGCATTCCATAAATAAAGCAGGGACCCTTGGTCAAGATTAACTTAACGCAAAAGTCCCCACCTCAAATGCCCTGAGAAGGATTCAGGACAAAATCATTTTCAAATTTACCTCTAAAAACTGTAGTCCTTAGAGATGGTCTAACTTATTCTGTTACAGAAGCAAGTTCATCCAATGTGAGGATTACCAACTTGTTTGCTGAGTTTGTAACCACAATACCTTTTGCAGTGGCTGTTATTGGTGTGTCAGGTCTTACAGATGCGGTGCTGGTTGCCAAGAGTTTTAATTCCTGGTCAAACTTTGCCAACTTCCATTCGTTGCCTTCCTTGATTACACAATAGAAGTAGTCTCCGTTCTTTACGAGCATTGAGTCTTCTGCAACCACGCTTTCCGATTCTTCGCAAAGTTCAAGAGTTTTTGCGTCCAAGAGACAAAGTTTTACAGCGGTATTGTTTCCTGCCTTGTTGTCTCCACAGATAGCCATAAACAAGACTTTGTTTTCAGATGGATCGTCTTCATCGATGACTGTCACAGGAAGAATTGTTCTTCCACGGATCGTGATGTCTGATTCTTCAATAATCTCGCCTGTTGTTGAATCAACCTTGACCATTGAAGTAAGGAGCTTGCTTGCGTCTGTGATCTTCAGTCCAACCACTGCGTTTCTGTTTGAATCATCGGCGATGGCCTGGGACAACAGTTTCTGCTGGTCTTTTGCAATTTCGGTGCGCTCTTTCTTTGCCTCCGACAGTTTCTTGTCTGAAACATTCTGCGCTGCCGCCGCTTCCTGTTCTGCATCTTTTACAGCCTGCTTCTGTTCGGTTGTCTTCTGATTTTCTGCGTCTGCTTTCTGCTGAGCCTGGTCCGCTGCCGCCTTTGTGATTTCAGCTCTCTGCTGGAGGGCAGGGTCGTCTGGATTTGCATTCGCTGCCTGCTGTGCCTGCAAAGCTGTCTGCTGTGCTTTCTTTGCATCTGCGGTTGCCTTGTCTGAAACTGCTTTCTGCTGTTCAAGCTGACGATTCTTTTCAGCTGCGTCTTCTGCTGCCTGTTTTGCTTTTTCTGAGAAGTTTTCGGCTTCACGTTCCTTTATGTCCGCAAGATTCTTTCTTTCATCAACACCTCGGTCGTCATCTTCGCGCATGGATGCAACAACATTGCTGTCACTGATGACCGAAGTATCAATAGTGGAAAGTCCTCCGTTTACATCGAACAAAGGAATAACGATCTGTGTATTTCCTGGCCAATCCGCCCACTGCGTGCTGAGACCACATTTTTCTGCATCGAGGTTTCTGACAACCACATCCTTGTACTTTGCCTTGAACACATCCAGGTTCTGTCTGTAAACTGCGTTATAAACAGTAATGAACGTGGCGATTGTAGATGCGTCATCGTTGTTGTAACCGTATGCGGTTGTGAGGTATCCGATAAGAATACGTCGAAGGTTCTTGATATGGTCAACAGATGATGTGCTGTTCAGGATAAAAATATCAGCGTCCAACTTGCGACTCTTTTCCGAATCAACTGCGTGGATAACTGAATACTTTGCTCCACGTCCATAAGTCGAAGGACTTTCCACATTTCTTGCCACCTGGCGACCGAGGTTTCGTCCAATCTCAGTAATCGCATCGGCGGTCTCAATCAAGGCGTGGGGACCTGAATAGTTGTCAAATGTAATGACTTCGCTACTTGTGCTACGAATTTCATCAATATTAAC
>JAZUEV010000511.1:0-5948 GCA_045640345.1 Treponema sp. | reverse complement strand
CTTATATGATTTTTTTCAAATTTTATTTTTAATTTTCTTTCTTCATTTCCACATATTCCCTGTACGACTTAATTTTGTTTTTCTTGTTATTGATTTCAACCCAGGGAGCCTTGTGTTCAGTTTTTAGATTTTGATTTTCATAGTTAAAACCAAATCCACCAAAATCACTAAAATAAACTTTCAAAATGCTGACTGCTTCTTCTCGGGTGTAACAATGAACAATTGCATTGAACTGCCAGTCTGGAAATTTGTCACGGGTCACAATAATTTTCCAGTGCTGTTTTTTTGGAACAGAATAATTCCACATTCCACTTGAGTGATCCAGCAGTTCCCTCCCAAATCCAATGTCCATAAAGCAAGGAATAAAATTGTTGTGATTTTCAAAAACGTTTACAGCAAGCTGGTCGTACCACAACTCTTTATCTTCTGATGAAAGATTTTCATAACCGACAGTAACTGCAACATCCATTTCTTTTGCAGCATTTTTTACTTGAGCTTTCGTAGTAAATTTTCCACTTTCAACATTTTTTTTCAAAGCTTTCATTTTATAAGCTAAAGACATAAGACTCATATTTACCTCCTGGATGACATATAAAATTATACATTTTCACTTTCTCATTTTTTGAGAAAACAAATTATTATTATGGAAACATCAAAAAATTGGCGTGGGGATTTAACTTTTAGAGAGCCCATTCTCTTTTGTAAGAAAAGTTAATTCTGATGTCAAAAAACTTAAACAATTAAAGGAAGGTTTTATGAAAAAGAGATCTATTCCATTATGGATTTTTCTGTCGGTTATTACCTTTGGGATTTGTTTGTTTGTCTGGTTTTACAACATATCCAAAGAAACAATCGAAGAACTTGATTATGAGTCTATCGATAACGCTGGACTCAATTTGTTCTACCTGCTCATAACTCTTGGGCTGTACGGCTTTTGGTGGAATTACAAAATTTCAACATACTTGAGCACCATAGAGCGAAGAAAAAATGTTGAACCAGATTTCTGGGCACCGTTGATGTCCCTGACTTTTGGATTCGTTTTGCAACAGTCAAGAATTAACAGACTTGTAGCAGAAAAATAAAGTGCGTCTCTAAAAATTGCAGCCAGTTGTTAATCTTACATAGCAGCTGGCTGTTTTTGTGGATGTCTTATTTTGTTTTCTGGAAACTTTATCCTCCATCCAGATTTAAAGGTCGCATCAATAACCTTACAATCGCCTGTTCTCAAATCTTTGCCAGCAAGAGAAAGTCTTTTGTTCATAATATATTCCGAAATCGAAATATCACAAAGAATGGAGAAACCTTTTTGAAAATACATAAGCGAAATATTTACTTCCGTTGCAACCTATTCTGCAGTTATGTCATCCGTAAGATTTTCTTCCATATATTTGATGGAAGATGTGATAGATTCAAGCCAATTCATTTTTACCGTCCTTCATTTTTTTTAAATTGCATTTTTAGATGTTCCTGATATATTATTATTTTTTCGTACGGTCTGTCCGACAATTTTAGTGTTTATTTGTTTTTTTTATTTATGAGCATATCTAAAAATTATAATTCATAAAGGTTTCCTATAATTTAAAATTCAGTAAGCTCGGTGACGGTAGGTTTTTACTGTATTTTTACAACTCCTTTACAAATCCTTCGCATTAATTTAACAAACCTCCTTTAGATTGATGCTATCTAAACAAAACGAGAGAAATCTCAATACAAGGTACAAGGAGTTAATATGAAAATCAATCTTCAGAAAATTATTATTGGAGCAATGATTGCAACCTCAACCATGTCTGCTTTTGCA
Source organism: Treponema sp. (assembly GCA_045640345.1). GTDB lineage: Bacteria > Spirochaetota > Spirochaetia > Treponematales > Treponemataceae > Treponema_D. Next base: position 4,150 of record JAZUEV010000511.1, on the reverse strand, counting down.
GCTCCAAAATTCAACAACAAGAAATCTATCTCAGTTATCAGCCGTGAAGATGGTAGTGGTACTCGTGGTGCTTTTATTGAATTATTTGGCGTAGAAAAGAAAGACGCTAACGGCAAAAAAGTAGACTACACAACTGACGAAGCAGCTATAACTAATTCAACCGCAGTAATGCTTACAACTGTTGCAGGTGATCGTTATGCAATCGGTTATGTTTCACTTGGTTCTTTGAATAGTTCAGTTAAATCTGTAAAAATAGATGGAGCTGAAGCAACTGTGACAAATATCAACAATGGTTCTTACAAAATCAGCCGTCCATTTAATATTGCGGTAAAAGAAAATATTTCAGATGCAGCACAGGATTTTATCAACTTCATTGTAAGCGAAGACGGTCAGAAAATTATTGCCGCAAACAAGTATATTAAAATTCAGAATACAAAGTCATATACATCAACTAAGGCCGCAGGAAAAGTTGTGGTTGCTGGATCTTCATCAGTTTCTCCTGTAATGGAAAAGCTTATTGAAGCATATAAATCTGTAAATCCAAATGCAAAAATCGAACTTCAGACTTCCGACAGTACAACCGGTGTTACAAATGCTATCAACGGAACTTGTGATATCGGTATGGCAAGCCGTGGATTGAAGGATTCTGAAAAAGCAAAGGGAGTTAAAGAAATCACAATCGCCATCGACGGTATTGCGGTGATTGTAAACAAGGAAAACCCTGCAGACAATCTCACCAAAGTCCAGGTAGAACAGATTTTTACTGGAAAGACTACTAAGTGGAGTGATGTTAAATATTAAACTTAATTAAGGGAGTCTCTAAAAATTGCAGTTTTTGGAGGTTCCCTAAAGTCTTAAAAATTGTCACACTGATTCGAAAAATTTAACGATTTTTCTTTAAAACGACAAAGATGCAAGATGAAATTTTTTCATAAAAGTGTTGAATTATAAAAAAAAGATTTTGCGTTAGCAAAACCGAATCCGTGCGATATAATAATCCCTCTCAAAATAACATGGACTTGAGCCACTTGAAAAAATTCAAGAATAAACCCTAAAACAATTCAACAGAAGATTCATTTTTTGAAAACTAGAAGGATGAATGTGGTGTTTAAATTTCAAGAGTCGCTTGTAACATGAATCTTAAAAATTGTCACAGGTCTTCGAAAAATTTAACGATTTTTCTTTAAAACGACAAAGATGCAAGATGAAATTTTTTTCATAAAAGTGTTGAATTATAAAAAAAAGATTTTGCGTTAGCAAAATCGAATCCGCGTGACATAATTTCCACTCAAGGATGACATGAACTTGAGCCATCTGAAAAAATTCAAAAATAAACCCTACCCTGCAACAATTCAACAGAAGATTCATTTTTGAAAACTGGAATTCGCCCTAAGTAATTTAAAAGGAACGCTCCCTAAACTTTTACAAAATCTTTACAATCCCCACCCAAAATCCTAACAATTCACCACTACATTTGGGCCATGAAAAAATACGAAAAATTGTGGGAAATTATTTTCCTTTTGGCAGCAGGATTCAGTATTCTGGCTGTTTTGCTTATCTGTCTGTTCCTATTTGCAAATGGAATTCCAGCAATGCACAAAATAGGACTCTTAGATTTTTTGTTTGGAACTAAATGGAAACCTGGAAACGATCTCTACGGGATTTTTCCAATGATTGCGGGAAGCCTTTATGTCACTGCTGGAGCCATTATTATAGGCGTGCCAATTGGACTTATGACGGCAGTTTTTTTATCAAAGTTTTGTCCGAGGGGTCTTCATAAAATTTTAAAACCAGCCATCGATCTTCTGGCGGGAATTCCAAGTGTCGTTTATGGATTTTTCGGTCTCATGGTAATTGTGCCTGCGGTCCGAAATATTTTTGGAGGAAATGGTTCATCAATTCTTACTGCAAGTCTCCTTCTTGGAATGATGATTTTGCCGACTATTATTTCTGTTTCGGAAAGTTCCTTAAATGCGGTTCCTCAAAGTTATTATGAAGGAAGTCGTGCATTGGGGGCCACTCATGAACGAAGCGTTTTTATGACAATGCTCCCTGCAGCCAAATCTGGAATAATGGCAGGAATAATCCTTGGAATAGGAAGGGCAATCGGCGAAACCATGGCTGTGATTATGGTCGCAGGAAATCAAGCTCGCCTCCCCGATTCTATTTTGAAAGGCGTGCGAACACTTACAGCAAACATTGTTATTGAAATGGGATACGCAACAGACCTTCATCGAGAAGCACTGATTGCCACCGGTGTAGTCCTCTTTGTGTTTATTCTTTTAATAAATCTTAGTTTTAATCTTGTTAAAAATAGAGGTCATGTATGATAAAAAATGAGTTAGGGATTGGAGCACCTTCAGTCGACCGCAAGAACGAAGTGATGAGGACGATGGGCGCCAGCGAAGTGGGGAAAGCCCGGCGGACGATTTCGGCCGCAACTCCAAAGAATTCAAAATCTTATTTTGTAAGATTCACCGTTTATTTTTGTTCGGGACTAACACTCACAGTACTGCTTTTTATGATTGGCTACATTCTTGTAAAAGGTGTGCCTTATTTATCCCCTTCTCTTTTTAGCTGGAAATATACATCGGAAAACTGTTCTGTTGTACCTGCATTGATAAATACTTTGCTTATGACATTGATGGCTCTGATTATTGCATGTCCTTTGGGAATTGGAAGCGCCGTGTATCTTGTTGAATATGCAAATAAAGGAAATAAATTTGTTAAGGCTGTAAGAATGACAACTGAAACATTGACGGGAATTCCATCAATTATTTACGGACTTTTCGGAATGCTTTTATTCGTTGGTTTTCTAAAATGGGGTTACTCATTAATGGCTGGAGCTGCAACCGTAGCAATTATGATTTTACCTATAATCATGCGAACTACAGAAGAAGCTTTGCTTGCCGTTCCTGATTCATTTCGGGAAGGAAGTTTTGGTCTTGGAGCTGGAAAATTAAGAACCATTTTCAAGATTATTCTACCAAGTGCAATCCCAGGTATTTTAAGCGGAATCATTTTGGCTACGGGTCGTGTTGTTGGTGAGACTGCGGCATTGATTTACACTTCGGGAACTGTTGCTCAGATTCCTCAAAATTTTTTTGGCTCTGGTCGTACGCTGGCAATTCACATGTATGTTTTGAGTTCTGAAGGACTTCATACAAATCAGGCTTTTGCTACTGCTGTTGTTCTTTTGATTATGGTTATTGGAATTAATACTTTGGCAAGTCTGGTGGCAAAAAAAATTAAAAAGTAGGGCGTGCCGGCTAAAGCCGTCGGGCGTTCCAGCCTTCGCTAACGCTCATTGCTTCGCAACTAAAGGGCTTCCATGCCCTCACGCAAAAACTGTAAGTCTCTAAAAAATATTTTTTAGACCAAATTACTGAGAGGTAGTATGAACAAAATTGAAATCAAAAATCTGGATTTACATTACGGAAATTTCCATGCCTTAAAAAATATAAATCTGGAAATTCCTGAAAATCAAATTACAGCTTTTATTGGTCCATCCGGCTGCGGTAAATCAACACTTCTAAAATCCATAAACCGTATGAATGATATGGTTGAAGGATGCAGGATTGATGGAGAAATATTTTTGAATGGGATGCTGAATCAAGTTCAGCATGACAGTAGTTCCCTGAACATTCTCGCTAAATCTACAGATGTAAATCTTTTGAGAAAAAATGTGGGAATGGTTTTCCAAAAGCCTAACCCCTTCCCTATGAGTATTTACGACAACATTGCTTACGGACCTAGAACTCACGGAATTAAAAAACGCAGCGAATTAGATGAAATTGTAGAAAACTCATTGCGTAATGCGGCCATCTGGGATGAGTTTAAAGATAATTTGAAAAAATCAGCTTTGGAATTAAGTGGTGGTCAGCAGCAGAGACTTTGCATTGCCCGTGCCCTTGCTGTTCAACCTGATGTGCTTTTGATGGATGAACCGACTTCTGCCCTGGATCCAATTTCTACTTCAAAAATCGAAGATTGCGTTATGCAGCTTAAGGAAAAGTACACAATTATAATTGTAACTCACAATATGCAGCAGGCGGTTCGAATTAGTGATAAAACAGTTTTCTTCCTGCTTGGAGAAATTATTGAAGATGGAGAAACAGAACAAATTTTTAGTAAGCCAAAAATGAAAAAG
>JAZUEV010000510.1:0-6309 GCA_045640345.1 Treponema sp. | reverse complement strand
GAGTGATTTTTAAAATCTCATTTGCAAAAAATTGATTTGAATTTTTTATTACATAAAAAATCTTTTTTTTATGAACAAACCATGAATACATATTTTGAGGAGTTTCCAAATGTGCGTTGATTCTATATTGGACATAACGTTTGATGGTTCTCATATCGTTATTAAAAAAATCAACATTCAATTCCATCAGCAGGATTGAAAATTTTTCTGCGTCGGAAAATGATGTGTTTTCAATTTGCATTGGATCAAATTTTTCATTTTCAAAAATTGCGTTGTAAAAATATTTATCCAGTGAGTTTGTGTTTTGGTTGTCGCTGGAAATCATATTACCCACATCCTGCATCAAATCAATTGTGTGAATTTCCCAAGGCATTGAAAACAATGGAAAATTTTTTTCGTTGCAGTAGTCAATTATGGACTGAGGAATTTCATTGATATATTTTCCTGTGTTGATTATCAAACCGGTGGCATCGTTTTCAATAAAATTGTCGATAAACTTTTGCAAAAAATCGTGTAAATAATTTTTCGATTCAATTTTCAAATTGTCTTTGCTTCGTTCATAATTCAACCCCAGAGTAACAGCCAGTTCTCCACCACGAATATATTTAATTGTGTCCGCAGCTTCTGTATAGTAAATCCAACTGACAGGTTTACTCATTCCATTTTTCCCTGCCAAAAGTTTTAATTTGAAAGGAGTCTCAGAAAAATTAAAAATTGTTTGTAAAGTCAGAGCCATATTTTTTTCCTTAGTAGACAATTTGCACATAAAAAAATAAAAATCTTTGTAATTTTTGTCAATATAAATATTGTAAAAATCTGCTATTGTTTTTGAAAATTAAATGCCCTAGCGACAGTTGATTTAAAATTTTTTTAATTTTTTGGAGGCTTAAAATGACATCTAAAGAAATTGCTGAAATGCAGACAGAAAATGTTTTGCTTGGTTGGAGTAAACAGTCTGGACTGAATCCAATTGTTGTGGACCATGCGGAAGGGATTTATATTTATGACACAGACGGTAAGCGTTATGCTGATATGTCTTCCGAGCAGGTAAATGTTAACGCTGGTTATGGCAACAAAGAAATGAATGAAGCCATAAAAAATCAGCTGGATAAATATGCTTATGTCCAAGGCTCTTGGGGTGCAGAACCTCGTGCTCTTTTGGCAAAATCAATTATTGACCGTCTGCCGGATTGTTTTGGAAAAGTGTTTTTTACAAACGGTGGTGCCGATGCAAATGAAAATGCAATCAAGATGGCCAGAATGTACACCGGAAGATTTAAGGTAATGAGCCAGTATCGTTCGTATCACGGTTCAACTTTTGGTGCAGGAAACTTGACTGGTGAACCAAGACATTTTGCTTTGGAACCAGCCATTCCAGGATTCATCCATTTCCGTGGACCATATTCTTATCAGGAAAAAATCAAGTTTGCTTCCGAAGATGAGGAGTGCGAATATTATGTGGACAAACTTCGTGAGCAGGTGATTTTTGAAGGTGGCGACAGAGTTGCTGCAATCATTTTGGAAACTGTAATCGGTTCAAACGGAATCATCATGTATCCAAAAAATTATTTAAAAGGTGTCAGAAAGATTTGTGATGAATTTGGAATTATGATGATTTGTGACGAGGTTATGGCTGGTTGGTACAGAACTGGAAAAATGTTTGCCTACATGAATTACGATGTGACTCCAGATATCATCACTTTTGCAAAAGGTGTTAACTCTGGTTACATTCCTCTTGGTGGCGCGATTGTAAAAAATGAGATTGCCCATTTCTTTGATGATGTTTACCTGAGTTGTGGATTAACTTACTCTGGACATCCTTTGGCTTGTGCTGCTGGTGTGGCTTGTCAGGAATTTTATTTGAAAAATGATATTGAAAGTCATGTTCAGAAAGTTGGTGTACATCTTGGAAAACTTTTGGAAGATATTAAAAAGAAACACAAGTGCGTTGGTGATGTTCGCTACATCGGTTTGTTCAGTGGCGTTGAATTGGTAAAGGACCGTGAAACAAAAGAGCCACTTGTTCCTTGGGGACAAGATCCAACAGGAATTATGGGAGCCATTGTTAAGGAACTCAAGAGCCGAGGATTCTTTACATACTCACACGAAAATGTAATCGTCGTTGCTCCTCCACTTATCATCACAGAATCACAGTTGGATGAAGAACTTGCAAAGCTGGACGATGTGCTGAATATTGTTGACGAAAAACTCAACTAAGTAGTGACTGTTGATTTTGAGATAATTCTCTGTCATTTCGACCAAAGCGATAGCGGCGTGGAGAAATCTTGATAATGACCATTATTTTTGAGATTTCTCCATTCCGTCCGTTTCACTCCCTCCAGTCGAAATGACTTTTGATTTATGTAATGCTGAAATGAATTCAGCATGATGCTCTCTGTCATTTCGACCAGAGCGATAGCGGCGTGGAGAAATCTTGATAATGACCATTGTTTTTGAGATTTCTCCATTCCGTCCGTTTCACTCCCTCCAGTCGAAATGACTTTTGTTTTGTTGGATGCTGGAATAAATTTAGCATGATGGAAATTGTTATCCCGGACTTGTTTCGGAATCTTAAAGACGATGCAGACTGTTGATAATGCAGTTAGATTTCGACCCTTCGACGAACACAGGACAGGCTACAGACTTTTGATAAGTTGTAGAATTGATAATCGAAACTTTGTTTTGAACCTGAAACCGAAAGTGGTGGTTGGTCCTGAAACCGAAATAGTGGTTGTCCTGAAATCGAAATGATGGTTGTCCAAAACCGAAAGTGGTGGTTGTCCAAAACCGAAAGTGGTGGTTGAGCCTGTCGAAACCACAGATCAATGGTTATAATCATTGCATTATTATGAATGTTCGCAATCGTTTAACTTGGAGAAAATTATGACTTTTAATTTTAGTACCGCACCTCAGACTTTTATTGGTGAAGGGGCGTTGAAATCTGCTGCTCCTTATTTAAATCAGTTTGGAAAAAAGGCACTGATTGTTACTGGAAAAATAATTACAAAAACTGGACTTGCTGATAAAGTTGGAGAAGTTTTAAAATCCCAGGGAATTGATTTTGTGATTTTCAACAATCTTCCTGGCGAACCAACCGACTTGATGATAATGGAAGGCGTAGAGATTTTCAAAAAAGAAAATTGTGATTTCATAATCGGTCTTGGCGGAGGAACTCCAATTGATACAGCAAAAGCAATCGCCGCAATGTCAGTCCTTCCAGGAAAAATGATTGAGTACAAAGGCAAAGAGTTGACTGGTGATTTTGCTCCTTTGGTTTTGATTCCGACAACCGCTGGAACTGGTTCAGAAGTAACTCGTTATTTTGTTTTTACCAATACGGAAACCGATGAAAAACTTTTGTTCAAAGGGGACGCACTTCTTCCAAAAATTGCCATCGTTGATTTTACATACACAATTTCTTCTCCACGAAGTATAACTTTGGCAACTGGAATGGATGCGCTTTGTCATGCCATTGAAAGTTACACATGCAGAAAAGCAAATCCAATTACTGATATGTTCAGTCTTGATGCGGTCAAAAGGATTTTTAAATATCTTGGTCGTGCCTGTGAAAATGGTGATGATAAAGAGGCTCGTGAAAATATGAGTTTTGCGGCTTATGAAGCAGGACTTGCAATCAACGGTTCGCCTACAACAATCATCCACGGAATGAGTAGACCGATTGGAGCATGTTTTCATGTTCCCCACGGAATTTCAAATGCAATGCTGGCGGTGGAATGTTTGAATGCAGTGCTTGACGGTTGCTATGAAAAATTTGCTGATTTAGCTGTGACCATTGGTGTGGCTGAAAAATCGGAAGATTCAAAATCGGCTGCACAAAAATTTATTTCCGCTTTAGAAAAATTGACAAAAGATTTAAAGGTCCCTACATTGCGAGAGTATGGACTGGATGTAGAAAAATTCAAATCCCTGGAAGATAAAATGGCCAGCGATTCAGTTGCATCAGGCAGTCCCGCTAATAGTTGGAAGATTTTGTCAAAAGAAGAACAGATAAAAATCTACGACCGTTTGATTGAAAAATAATTAGTGGACTTTTGATTTATGTGATGCTGAAATGAATTCAGCATGACACTCCCTGTCATTTCGACCAGAGCGATAGCGGCGTGGAGAAATCTCAATAATGACCATTGTTTTTAGATTTCTCCATTCCGTCCGTTTCACTCCCTCCAGTCGAAATGACTTTTATTTCAAAATTGATTTGAACAAAATGCATAAATAAAAATTATTATCTTGTGCAGATTGTTACTATAAAAAATTTTGGAAAAACTTTATAGTTCAGGTGTAAATCAAAAGACACAAGGAAGCAGAAAAAAAATGAAAGTGGCACTTGTCCAAATGAAGGGTTTTGCAACAAACGATGAGAACTTGGATGCGGCTATTGAAAAAATCAATGAGGTCGCAAGTAAAGGTGTTGATTTGGTTGTGCTGCCGGAAATGTTCAGTTGTCCATACAAGGCTTCCAACTTTCCGATTTTTGCACAAAACGATGGCGACAAAAATTGGCAGAGACTTTCTGATGCTGCACGAAAAAATAAAATCTATCTGGTTGCTGGTTCCATGCCGGAGCGAGAAGGTGAAAAAATCTTCAACACTTCCTATGTTTTTGACAGGGATGGAAATCAGATTGGCAAGTATAGAAAAATGCATCTGTTTGATTGCGACATTCCAGGTGGTGCTTTTTTTCACGAAAGTGACACTTTGACCGCCGGTGATGATGCAACAGTTTTTGACACTGAGTTTGGAAAAATTGGATTGATGATTTGTTTTGACATCCGTTTCCCAGAGCTTTGTCGATTGATGATTAACCGTGGCGCAAAAATGATAATTGTTCCTGCTGCGTTCAACATGACAAGCGGACCTTCTTGGTGGGAAATAATGTTCAGAACAAGGGCAACGGACAATCAGGTTTACATGGCAGGTTGTGCTCCAGCAAGAGATGAAAAAGCTGATTATGTGGCTTGGGGACATTCCTTGGTGGTTGATCCATTTGGAAAGATTCTTGCACAGTTGGATGAAAAAGAATCCATCTTGTATTACGAATTGGATTTGGCGGAAGTCGAAAGTTTCAGGAGCCAATATAAAATCCTGAAGTCCCGGAGAGTTGACATTTACGGCGACCACTGATTTTGTGGCAAGATTTGAGAGAAGAGTTTATCAATTAAAGCAAGTTTTATTTTGTGAATCAAAGGCGATTCAATTCATCGAAAGGTGGTTGAGTCGCCTTTTTTTTGGAGGTACATTATGAAAAAGCTGTTGAAGGTGTTTGCTTCAGTTCTTATGGCTGGGGTCTTTGCGTTTGGACTTTCTGGTTGCAATGAAAAGTCTTCTGCAAAAACAATCAAGATTGGTGTTCTTTATAGCACAACTGGTAATTTCAGTTTGTCCGAGACTCCAATGCATAATGCTGCAAAAATGGCAATTGATGAAATCAACGCAGCTGGCGGAATCAAGGGAATGCAGATTGAACCACTTTATGTTGACTACGGTTCAGATCCATCAATGGCAGCAGAAAAGGCACAGCAGTTGATGCTCAAGGACCAGGTTGTTGCAATCATCGGAACAAATGCTTCAAATACTCGCTTGGCTGTAATTCCGACAATCGAAAAGTACAACGGTCTTTTGGTTTACAACACATATTACGAAGGTGAAAAACCATCAAAGAATCTTTTGTACACAAACACTTGTCCAAATCAGCAGGTGGCGGCATACATTCCTTGGATGATTGAAAACATTGGTCCAAAGATTTACATCGTCGGTTCAGACTACGAATTCCCACGCAAGTCAATTTCTTTTGCAAAGGAATACATCGAAAAGTTTGGTGGAGAAATTGTTGGTGAAGATTATGCTCCAAACGGTGAGACAGATTTTTCATCAATCGTAAACAGAATCAAGTCATCTGGTTGTGATGTTGTATTCAGTGCAGTTGCTGGAAACTCTGCTGTTCCATTCTACAAGGATTATTCACAGTACGGAATGAATCCAAAGGAAGTTCCAATTTGTGGAATCGCTTCACACGAGGCTGCAATCAAGTCTGTTGGTGAAAGTGCAATCGGTTGTTACGCATCATTCGATTACTTCAATTCAATCGACACTCCAGAGAACAAGGCATTTGTTGAAAAGTACACAAGTCTTTTTGGAACCACAACAACAGTTACAAACTTGGCTGAAGGTGCTTATCACGGAGTTTACATGTTGGCAAAGGCAATCGAAAATGCAACAGCTTTGACAACAGACGCAATCATCGCCGCCGCAAGTGGATTGGAGTTTGATTCCCAAGTCGGATCGTAGCCA
>JAZUEV010000509.1:0-10794 GCA_045640345.1 Treponema sp. | reverse complement strand
CAAAAACAGATTATTTCCTAGAATTAAATGACCAAATGTGATATACTTGGGCATCTAAGAATTGCAGTTTTTAGAGATTTCCATTTTTATTTAACCTAATTTTTGAGGATTATGATGTTTAAAAAAGTAAAAAAAGTTATTTTCGCTTCATTCATTGCATTCTCGTTGATTGGATTACCAGCTTGTAATTCTTCAGTTGATGGTTCAGGTGATAATTCCGGCTACAACCAAAGTGGAGACAATTCAAGCGGTGGTGAACCAACAAACACACCAAGCAATCCAACCGGCGGTGAACCTGCAAACACACCTGGCAACTCAAGCGGTGGCGAACCTACAAACACACCAAGCAATCCAACTGGCGATACTCCAACCAACACACCTCCGTCCACTCCAACCAATAATCCTGAAACAAAAACAATTTGGTCAGGCTCAAAAGATTTAAATGACGAAAAGTGGCAAACAAATCTCACTGTTGATAAAAACCAGTTTGCACAGATTGCATCAGGAGACCAGATTAAGATTTATTGGAATCCTTCATCAACTGCAACAGCTTACAAAAAACTTCAGCTAGATTATGCAGGTTCCCCTTGGGTTGAATTAAGTGGAGGAACTTATGGATGGAGCATATCTTAAAGACAAGAATAATCAAAAATACATGCTCTACGGAATGAGCACCCACGGAATCACTTTTGGAAATGAATTCAGCAGATACGTTAACAAAGAGGCATTCCAGTCTTTGCGTGATACATGGAACATAAACTGTGTGCGTCTGGTTCTTTATCCAAGGGATTATAATGGATATTGCAACGGAGGAAACCAGTCAGACCTTTTCCAATTGATGTGCGATGGAGTTGAATATGCAACTGAACTTGGAATGTATGTGCTTGTGGACTGGCATGTTCATAACTACAATCCAGCAGAAACACAGGACGAAGCAATTAAATTCCTGGGAAAAATTGCAACCAAGTACAAAAACTACGACAATGTTCTCTACGAAATCTGTAACGAACCAACCGGAACTCCTTGGTCAAGCTTGAAAACTTACGCCGAAGCAGTTATTCCAGTGATTCGTGAACAGGATTCAAATGCAATTATCATTGTTGGAACAAACACTTGGTCCCAGGATATCCACGAGGTTGGAAACCAAAGGCCTGCCGATTCAAGTGGAAAAAAGTATGACAACATTATGTACACTTTCCATTTCTACGCAAACACACACACACAGGATTTGCGTAACAGAGTTGAAAAATGTATCAATGATGGACTTCCAGTTTTCATAACAGAGTTCGGAACCTGTGATGCCAGTGGTAACGGTGGATTTAACAAGGCTGAATCACAAAAATGGTTTGACCTTTGCTCAGAATACAACATCAGCCACATGAACTGGTCACTTTGCAACAAACCGGAAACAGCCAGTGCCATTTCAAGTGGTTGCAGCAAAACAAGCGGTTGGGAATATTCTGATTTGACCGAATCAGGAAAACTGATTTACGACCATTTCAGAAGTTTGAAACGATAATTTAGATTTCGCTCGTCTACATTTTCTGGATGGGCGATTTTATTGGAGGAAAAAATGGCAACACCAAGGGAAATGTTTTATGAAAACCAGGCAGCCACAATCATTAAAAGATTGAACGCAAGAAAAATGGAAGGCTATTATTGTGCCACAGTTGATGATGCAAAGACAAAACTTTTGGAACTGATTGCAGGCGACGGTTCAAAAAAATCAGTGGCCTATGGTGGTTCAATGACTTTGGACGAAAATGGATTCAAGGATGCCATAAAAGATTCAGGCCATGAGCTGATCATCCGCGAAAACTACAAAACCTCGGAAGAATTGAAAGAGTGCAAGGCTCTCCAGATTAATTCAGATGTTTTTATCTTAAGCACCAATGCCATCACTTTGGACGGAGAATTGGTTAACATTGACGGCAGAGGAAACCGTGTAAGTTTTTTGATTTACGGTCCCGATTCTGTTATAGTCGTGGCTGGAATGAACAAGGTTGTGGCAAATGTGGAAGACGCAATCCGCAGAATCAGAAATGTTGCCTCCCCTCCCAACTGTAACAGACTGAACTGCAACACCCCCTGCGCCCAAACCGGAAAATGTGGCGACTGTCTAACAAATTCAATCTGCTCAAACATTGTTGTAACAAGAACATCCATGATTCCAAACCGCATCAAAGTCATTTTGGTAGGTGAAGTTTTGGGCTATTGATTTTAATAAATTCTGGGACTGATGAACTTTTCGGTCCTGGAATTTTTTATCAATAAATCAATAGTTTTTTCAATCCATCGTATACCAAAAATCAATTCAAAATCCCATCAGCACATCTTTTTTATATTGATTCGAAAGACTTTTTAGATTAAATTTTACTCATGGGATTCAAAGAAAATTTACGGGACGAGATGAAATATCAGGACATTAAACCAAAGGAACTTTCTGACAAAACTGGAATCAGCGTCAATACGATTCGCAACTATATCAACGGTCACAACGCACTTCCAAGCATTGATTCCGGGGTAAAGATTGCCAAGGTTTTGGGAGTGACTGCGGAATATCTGGTGGATGGAAAAGAATCAGACTCAAAAGACAACAATATTTTAGAAACTCTCGTCTCAGATTTCAAATCCCTTTGCGAAAATGACAAAAAATCCGTCCTGGCCCTGATTTCGGAAATGAAAAAGCATTGATTTTTTGCAAAATAATTTAGTGGAAATTTATAACGATGATATCTTGCCATTGTGCGCACAGTGTGTTGGGCATCTCTAAAAAATATCAAAATGATATTTTTTAGAGATGCCCTTATCTGCCTATTAAACAAGTAGGCAAATAAGTGTAGAATGGGTTCATTACAATCAAGCAGGAGTCAATACAATATGCTGAATCAATTTTCAAGAACACAACTTATTTTCGGGCCGGAAAATATGGAAAAACTAAAGAATGCGAGAGTTGCGGTTTTTGGAGTCGGTGGTGTAGGCGGTTATACGGTTGAAGCGCTGGCAAGAAGCGGAATCGGGACTTTGGATTTAATTGATGATGATAGAGTCTGCCTTACAAACATCAACCGGCAGATTCTGGCAACACGGAAGACTGTAGGCCAGTACAAAGTTGATGTTGCAAAAGAAAGAATTCTGGAAATAAATCCCGATGCTACCGTAAACACATACAAAACTTTTTATATGCCCGATACAAAGGAAATGTTCAACTTTGCAGACTATAATTATGTTGTAGATGCCATTGATACTGTAACCGGGAAAATTCAGATGATTCTTCAGGCTCAGGAATCTGGAACTCCAATAATCAGCAGTATGGGAGCGGGAAACAAAATCAATCCTGCCATGTTTGAAGTTGCTGATATTTATGAAACTTCTGTCTGTCCTTTGGCTCGTGTTATGCGCCACGAACTTAAAAAACGTGGAGTAAAAAAACTCAAAGTAGTTTATTCCAAAGAAAAACCAATCAGACCGCTGGAAGATATGTCTATAAGCTGCAGAACTCACTGTATATGTCCGGCCGGCACTGCAAGAAAATGTACCCAACGCCGAGATATTCCAGGAAGCAGTGCTTTTGTTCCGTCTGTAGCAGGACTAATTGTGGCAGGAGAAGTAGTAAAAGATATTCTGGGATATTATAACTAAAAATCAAAACTAGGAAATTAAATGGAATTAAGAAAATTAACACAGGAAATATTAGATGGAAGAAGATTAAAAAGAGGGGAAGATTTTTCCTTTTTTTGAATTGTGATTTAGATGAATTATGTGAATGTGCAGATTTAATCAGAGAAAAATATGTTGGAAAAAAGGTTGATTTGTGCAGCATCATAAATGGAAGAAGTGGAAAATGTCCGGAAAACTGCAAATTCTGTGCACAGTCAGCTCATCACAAAACAAGCTGTGAAGTATATGATTTTTTACCAGAAGAAGAAATCATAAAAGCTTGTAAATTCAACGAAAGCCGAATGTAAAATAGATTTATGTGCTTCAATGGGATTTTTGACAGAAGAACAGCTCCACAGACTGCATGAAGCCGGTGTAAACAGCTATCATCATAACATAGAAACATCAAAAAGAAATTTCCCAAATATTTGTACAACGCATACCTACGAACAAAAAATAGAAACTTTAATAAAGGTAAAAAAAGAGGGTATGTATGTTTGTTCCGGCGGAATTATTGGAATGGGTGAAAGCTGGGAAGATAGAATTGATATGGCAGTAAGTTTGTCGGAAGTGGAAGCGGATTCAATCCCAATCAATGCACTTATGCCTATTAAAGGAACTCCTCTGGAAAATCTTGAGTTCCTGTCAGAAGATGATATTTTAAGAACAATAGCTATTTTCAGGTTCATTAATCCTAAAGCAGATATCAGACTGGCAGCTGGCAGAGCTTTGCTTACAAATGATGGAGAGCGGGCATTTAAATCAGGGGCTTCTGCAACTATTACAGGGGATATGCTAACTACTGTTGCCTGTGCCACAATCAAAAGTGATAAAACTATGCTTGAAGCTCTTGGAAGAGATGTAACTCCAGTTTATCTTAAATAATTTTTCTTGTTAACCTATTGACATGGTAGGTTTTTATTGTGTATATTACCTATATACTAAGTAGGAAATTAAATCCGTTGAGGAGAAAAATATGTCAGATTTATCGCATCTTGATGAACTGGAAGCAGAAGCAATTTATATTATCCGAGAAGTCGCTGCTGAGTGTGAAAAACCGGTTATGCTTTATTCGATTGGAAAGGACAGTTCTGTAATGCTCCATCTTGCGTTGAAGGCTTTTTATCCAGAAAAACCACCTTTTCCTTTTATGCACATCGACACCACATGGAAGTTCAAGGAGATGATAAAATTCCGTGACCATGTTGCAGAAAAATATGGACTGGACATGATTGTCTATTCCAACGAAGAGGGAATCAAAAACGGAATCAATCCATTTGACCATGGATCAGCTTACACAGACATTATGAAAACCCAGGCGCTAAAACAGGCTTTGACAAAATATGGATTCACTGCTGCTTTTGGTGGTGGCCGTCGTGATGAAGAAAAATCTCGTGCGAAGGAACGAATCTTTAGTTTCAGAAATTCTGCTCAGGCATGGGATCCAAAAAATCAGCGTCCAGAAATGTGGAAGCTTTACAACACGCAGATTCACAAGGGTGAAAGCATGAGAGTTTTTCCTTTGAGCAACTGGACCGAAAAAGACATCTGGCAGTACATTCAGCGTGAAAAAATTGAAATCGTAAGTCTTTATTCTTCTGCCGTCCGTCCAATTGTTCGCCGGGATGGAAACATCATTATGGTTGACGATGATCGCCTTAAGCTTTTGCCTGGTGAAAAAATTGAAAACATTTCGGTACGCTTCAGGACTTTGGGTTGTTATCCTTTGACTGGTGGAGTTGAATCTACAGCCGTAACTTTGGATGAAATCATTGACGAGACTTTGAGCTCTGTAACTTCTGAACGCACTAGCCGAGTTATAGACAAGGACGGAGGAGCTGCAAGTATGGAAAAGCGAAAGAGGGAAGGATATTTCTAATTTGGAATTGGGAATGGGGATTTAGGAGTTAAGAATTCGGAGTTTGGAATTGTGGGGGAAGTCTCCCCCTCGCTGCAAACCTTCGGTTTTCCGCTACCCCCTCGCCTAGGGGCAAGCCCCTAAAACCCCAGAAAAATTGTTATTCCGAATTTGTTTCGGAATCTCTTTAATTGTTTAGACCCGGAAACCAGTTCATGGTGACAGGTTAATAAGGATTAAGATTTATGAACGGACTTTTAAAATTTATAACTTGTGGATCGGTTGATGACGGAAAATCCACACTTATTGGACATATTCTTTACGATGCAAAACTTTTGTACACGGACCAGGAAGAAGCTTTGGCTTTGGACTCAAAAGTTGGAAGCCGTGAAGGAAAAATAGACTATTCCCTTTTGCTTGACGGTCTTATGGCGGAACGAGAACAGGGAATCACAATCGATGTGGCCTACAGATATTTCAACACAGAAAAACGAAGCTTCATCGTTGCCGACACACCAGGTCACGAAGAATACACCCGTAACATGGCAGTTGGTGCCAGCTTTGCAGATTTGGCAATAATTCTTGTTGATGCAAAACAAGGTGTCCTTGTACAGACCCGCCGTCACAGTCGCATCTGTTCTTTGATGGGAATCAAGCATTTTATTTTTGCCGTAAACAAAATGGACTTGGTTGGTTACAGCGAGGAACGGTTCGGTGAAGTCACAAAACAGATTCAGGAAATCATTGATGAACTTAAACTTCCAAACGTCCAGATCATTCCTGTGTCTGCAACAGAAGGCGACAACGTAACAAAACAGTCTGGAAACATGAATTGGTACAAAGGTCCAACAATTCTTTCTCACCTTGAAGACGTGGACACAAGTGACCTTGAAGAAAAATCTTCCGGCAAAAAATTCTATATGCCAATCCAGAGAGTCTGTCGTCCAAACCATGAATTCCGTGGCTTCCAGGGACAGATTGAAGGAGGAGAGATTTCTGTTGGCGATGAGATTACAACTTTGCCCAGCGGTGAAAAAGCAAAGGTAAAGAAAATCATCAACGGTTTTAATGAAGTTCAGTCAGCAAAAAAAGGTCAGGCCGTAAACATTTCTTTGGACAGGGAAGTTGATGTTAGCCGTGGTTGTGTTTTTGAAATCAATGAAAATCTCAAGCTCACAAATTCAATCACTGCCACACTTTTGTGGATGGATGATTCAAAGCTTGAAAACGGGAAGAACTTCTTTGTAAAGCTTGGAACAAAACAGCTTCCCGCAATTGTGACCAACATAAAATACACTGTCGATGTAAACAGCGGTGAACACAAAGACGCAGACAGTTTAAGCAAAAATGAAATCGCAGTTTGTGACATTTCGTTTAGCGACACAATTGTTGCAGACGAATTTAAAAATCACAAAGTCCAGGGCGAGCTCATTCTTATTGACCGCATTACAAACATGACAAGTGCTTGTGGTGTTGTTACAGAGGTTCATGCAAACGACGGGAAAATTCACGCAACAAATGTTGATGGAACAAAACGTGCCGGACTAAAGGGGCAGTCTGCAAAGGTCTTTGAATTCCTTCTTGGAAAAAACGGTGTGACTTTGGACTTTGTTCAGAAGGTTGAAAAACGACTTTACGAAGAATGTAGGCACACATATCTTTACACTCCAGTTGTTGGCGAAGACTACAGTGTGGTTGTGAATCATCTTGTGGAAGCAGGTTTGGTTGTTCTTCTTGCATTGGATGAACATATTGAAGTAAACAAAAAACTTGGGGATGAAAAATTCTATGTAACAGGACTTCAGGAAAATCTTACAAAAGTAAATCTTGATGACACAGTAGAACAGATAAAGAAAAAATCCGCTCAGGGTGATTTTGGTGTTGATTTTTATTCCATATAATCGGTAGTCTCTAAAGATTTAATTTTTTATTGATGCTGAATCAAATGTGTTAATTTTGGTCGGTCAAAAAATGATTGTCCAAATTAACACATACTCTGGAGGTTTTGAATGCAGATAACAGTTGATTACAAGACTCTTGCAATTTCTGTGGACGAAAAGGAAAGTCTGGAACATCAGCTTCAAAGCCTTGCGGAAAAAAGTAAGGGAAAAGAATCTCTTTTTGTAAACGCTGTTTTTATGGTGGAGGGACATGAATATAATCAGATGAAAAAACGAGTTTCTGCCTTTGGTGATTTTTTTTCTTCTATTATATATAGTCCGGCCATACTTGGAAATTCAGACAGGATACAAAAGTTTGCTGAATTCATTTTAAGGGAATACAAAATCACAAAATCAAATAATTATTTGTTCATTGGTCATGGGACAAAGGATTCAGAAAATCTTCCATATAAAAAATTGGAGAATGTTTTTGCCGATGCAGATTTTCCCAATGTCAAGATTGCAGTTCTGAAGGGATCGGGAAATATTGGTGATTATTTAAAAAAAATTTCGGAAAAAAAGATTGATAGAATTGAAGCATATCCTCTTTTGATCAACAATGGAGAACACATAAAAAAAGATGTTCTTCAGTTCTGCAAGTCTGTTAATGACAAAGGATTTACCGTAGAATATTTTGGAATCCCTCTTATTGAAAAAACAAATTTTAAGGAGACATATTATGAAAAAAAATTTTTTGATTCTTAGTCTGCTAGTTTTTTTTACATTCAATCTATTTTCCGCTGCTCCAAAAAATGTTGTGGCACTTTCAAAATCCTGTGCAGAAATGTGGCTTCTGAGTGGTGGAAAAATTTCTGGAACAACAGATGATGCTTTGGAATTGGATGAAGCAAAAAATGCAGTCTCTGTTGGAACATTAACCACGGCAAGTCTTGAGGCAATAATTTCTGTGAATCCAGATTTGGTTCTTCTGACATTGGATATTCCGGTTCATAAATCATTAAACGCAAATCTAAAATCAATGGGCTATAAAACTTATATCGTTGATGTAAAAAGTTTTTCCGATTATGAAAAAGTGATGAAAGATTTTACGGACATGACAGGAAGAAAAGATTTGTATAAAAAAAATGTTGTGGATGTAAAAGATTCAATCCACTCTGTTGCAAAAAAAGTTTCTGGAAACAAAGGTTCCTATTATTTTGTTCGTGTGAGTGCGGCAAAAAACAAAGTGCTTAAAGATCATTATGCAAATGAAATTTTTTCAGACTTGGGACTAAAGTCAATTGTTGATGACGGAAATCTTTTGGACGAACTTAGCGTGGAACAACTTTTGATAAAAAATCCAGACTATATTTTTGTAACGACACAGGGCGATGAAAAAAAGGCCATGCAGAGTTTTAAATCATCTTATGAAAACAATCCTGTGTGGCGTGAACTAAGGGCCTTTAAATTGAATCATGTAATTTTTTTGCCAAAGGATTTATTTAATTATAAACCAAACCACAGATGGGCAGAAGCTTACGAATTTGTTTACAGGAAAATTTATGGAAAATAAAAAATCATCATATTATTTTTTTATAGTTCTTGGGCTTGTTATTTTGTTGATACTTTTTTTTCTTTCAATCATCGCAGGAACAAAAGCCTTGTCCACAAAGGACTCCATAAATTCATTGTTTGCAATGCTTTTAAAAAAAGATTTGTCTGGTACAGCTCATATCATAATTTCAAAAATCAGAATCCCTAGAACAGTTGCGGCATTTATTTGTGGTGCTGGACTTTCGGTAAGCGGACTTCTTTTGCAGTCTGCATTGAACAACACTTTGGCAAGTCCTGGAATCATGGGTATAAATTCTGGTGCAGGACTTTTTGTTTTGGTTGCAGCCTTGTTGTTTCCTTTCAACGATATTGTGCGATCGATTTTGTCTTTCAGTGGAGCATTGCTTGCAATTCTGTTTGTCTATTTCATAAGCAAAAAATCTGGAGTTTCAAAAACGACTCTTGTTCTTGCTGGCGTTGCAGTTTCATCATTGATGGGCGCAGGGATTGATGTAATTATAACTCTCCGTCCAGAAATTGTTGCAGATAAAGTTGCCTTCAATTTAGGCGGGTTTCAAAACTTGTCCATCAATTCTTTAAAAATCAGTTTTCCAATAATTCTGCTTGGATTGATTTTTAGTTTCATTCTTTCTGGAGGAATTGATTTATTTGAACTTGGTGATGAAGCGGCGTTTGGTCTTGGACTGAATGTAAAATTCTATCGACTTTCTTCTATTATAATATCAGGGATTTTGGCAGGAGCGGCGATCAGTGTTTGTGGACTTCTTGGATTTGTTGGACTGATTATCCCAAATGTGATTCGGCTGATCGGAAAAAATAAGTGTGGCATAAACTTAATTTTGTGTGTCATCTGGGGTGGAGCTTTTTTATTATTGTGCGACCTTTTGGCAAGGGTCTTGTTCTTTCCTTATGAACTTCCTGTTGGATTATTCTTAAGTGCATTGGGTGCTCCATTTTTTATTTGGATGCTTATTACAAAAAGGAAAAAATTATCGGTATGATTGAAATAAAAAATTTAAAAGCTGGATACGATGAAAAAAATATTCTCGACATAGATTCCATGAAATTTAATGAAGGTGAGATTTGTGGAATCGTTGGACTGAATGGTTCTGGAAAATCCACATTATTAAAAACCATAATCGCATTGACTCAATGGACTGGTGAAATCAATTTTGAAAAAAATAATTCAAAAAAATTATCTCCAAAACAGAGAGCAAAAATTGTTTCATATCTTCCACAAAACAATGTCACCGCCGCAATGGATATTTTTACTCTTGTGTCTCACGGAAGATTTCCATACCTTGGATTTTCAAAAATCCTTGGAAAAAAAGATTTGGAGATTATAGAAAGCGCTTTGCAACAAACAGATTTATGGAACAAAAAAGACAAACTGCTTTCAGAAATTTCAGGTGGAGAAAAACAACGAGCCTATCTTGCCATGGTCATTGCCCAAAACACAAAAATGATTTTACTGGATGAACCCACAAGCTACATGGACATAAGACATCAACTGGAAATAATTGACGTTCTAAAAAATCTCAAATCCCAGGGCAGGGGAATTGTTTTGACATCTCACGACCTTCCTCAGAGTTTTTCATTTTGCGATAAAATCTATGTTTTGGAAAAAGGAAAAATCGTAGCCCAAGGAAAACCTGATGAACTTGTTGAACAAAATGGACTTATAAAAAAAGTAATGGATATAGAATTAAAAAAAGATTTGAATGTGGACTCTCTTTATTCATACAGATTGGGAAAATGCGAGTTTTAATTCATTGAAATACAACGAATAAAAACATCGTGTTTTCAAAGTTACCTTTAAAA
>JAZUEV010000508.1:0-1927 GCA_045640345.1 Treponema sp. | reverse complement strand
GGGTAGAAGAATATTTTTTACATTCTTTTTTATGGAAATCAATGAACCTGTTTCAATGTAATGATAGCGACCATCCTTTACCAGATATTTAATTGCCTGACGGGCCTTTGGGAAAAGCTGCACTTCATCAAAAATAATCACCGACTCATGTTCATAAAGACTTACTCCCTTCACCGCCTGGAGCCGCAAAAAAAACATATCCAGATTGTTGATGTCATCAAAACACGCCAGCTCTTCCTTTGTTGATTTTGCAAAGTCCACAAGGATATAGGATTTGTATTCATCGGCTGCAAATTTTTCGGCAATGGTAGATTTCCCCACGCGCCTTGCCCCTTCCAATAAAACAGCATATTCATTGGCGTATTCGTTTTTCCATTCCAAAAGTTTGTCGTAAGCTTTCCTCTTAAAAAACATAAGTCCCCCAATTTTGTGCATTTCTTCAAAATGAATATACCTCAAATTCGACATTTCTTCAAGATTCAAAACCAACAAATCCAACATTTCTTCAATATTTAAAACCACTAAATTCAACATTTCTTCAATATTTAAAACCACTAAATCCGACATTTCTTCAAAACCAAAAACCAACAAATTCCACATCTCTTCAAAATTGTGAACCCTAAATGTACCAGTCAATAAAAGTGGACAAAAAATCCCCCTTCACTGTTTTTCAGCAAAGGAGGATGTTGCATGAATGGAGACTAATTATTCTTTGGTGAAAGTCCAAGGACCTTGAAGAACTTGTCCGTTGGTATTATTTGTCGTTGTAAAAAGAAAGTGTGTAGAGTCAATTTTCTTACATTGGATTACATAGTGATACGTTTCACCACCACTAACGTGTGAAAACCAGTTTACAACATATTCCGAACTGTTACACTTTTCTTGGTAATTATAGTATTCGTTCGTTTCCATAGAGCTTAAAAATTCTTCACCGGTTTCTATGTTTCGATTACCAATCCTAAATCTTCTTTCGTCAAATTTTGTGAGAGCTATTGCATTTTCATCCGCATAACCGTCTGATGTCCAAGTTCCATACAACCATTCTGGAGGATTGCAAGGTTCATTTTCCAAAATATCCTTAAACGGAATCTCGTCTATAGTTTTTTCCCTGCCGCAAGTACAGAGGACTGCTTCATCATGGTCGGACTCACTTCCCTTGAAACCACAGTCTTTACATTCTTTCCAATGCTTTGTGTCGTTATATTTCCATTCATAATCATGGGCCGCTTCTTCTGACTTTCTTCCGCATGAACATTCCTTCCAATGTTTTGCAGAATCTGTGCTGATGAAATTTCCAAAACTGTGGGCTTCAATTTCAGTCTTTTCGCCACACTTACATTCCTTCCAGTGATTTACATCATCACTTTTTGTAACAGTGTAGCTATGGACATGGTTGTATTCAATAGGAATATTCTTCTGGGCTTTACAGATTTTACATTCAAAAGTCTTTATGCCATCCTCAGTTTCTGATGGAGTTTTTGTAATTTCTCCGTCGTTCCAATAATGAAGTTCTACCCCACTCTTTTCGCCACACACGCATGCATGCCAATGATTTTCTCCATCGCTGGTCCAGGATTCGCTGAATGAACATTCGTGAGGTGGTTCGTTGTCACATCCAACAACCATAGTCAAAGCCAATGCCCCAGCCAAAACGGACAAGGCACGAACAAAAGTTTTCATAATCTTCATAAACTTCTTCCTTTGAAATAAATTTCCTTTTAGAGTATTTGGTGGCAAATTTTTGAACGTAGTAAAAAATTTGCCACCAAGGGATTTTGTAAATCCCTTGGTCATTGTACAATGACCAAAATTTTAAAATTTTTTGAAAGATTTTGGAAAATTGATTTTGGGAATCTTTTTTTTAATTTGCCAACTCATCAATTCTGTTGTAAAATATTAATATATAGAAGAAAGTCGGCATCCTTAT
>JAZUEV010000507.1:0-4254 GCA_045640345.1 Treponema sp. | reverse complement strand
TAAGACCGCTTGGCCTCCGACTTGAAAGTGATTTTGGATCTTCTCCTCCCAGCACCACGATTGCATTTTCAAATTTTTTTGGATTTGCAATTTTTCTGTTTTTTGGAAGCGGAATAAAATTCCAGTCCACGAGATTTGCCTTTCTTTTTAAACCCACCGATGGGATAATGTCCAACATGTATTCAACCCAGTCCGATTTTTCGCAACCCTCGTCCAATGCGCACACGGGAGTTTTACCCATAAGCTTATCCGAAAGTTGGGACGGCATTTTGAACATATCGGTGACAATCAAGGAATATTGGTCAAGCCACAAAAGTTCATCAACAATCTGGTAGTCCTTGAGTCCATTGTTTTTTGCGTCGGACAAAAGTTTTTCCAACTGAGGAAGCGTAGCGGATTTTGGAATATAAATATCCCATCCATTTTCCACCGCAAGATTCAGGCACCTAAAAAGATGTCCAGTGCCGTGTCCCTTTTCGACGCTTGGAACAAGAAGCACAGGATTTTTTATGGAAGATTTTTCGAATGCTGAAAGAGTCTCCTGGGTGGTGTAAGGCGGAACAATTTTTTTTTCGGAAAGATAGTCCACAATTTTTTGCGCACGGATAAAATCAACAGACGTGTCAATGGTGGTGCGAAGTTTTGGATGATTATATTTTTCTGGAGCGTCCTGGAAAACTGAAACAAAATTTTCTGGATGGTTGTAGAGAGCTGGCCCCACATGTTCGTGGTCGTAAGGAAGATCTGTTTTTTCTTTTGCGGACAAAAGTGAATGGGCATCGAACATTTCAACACCGCATCCATGGGGAAGTCCAGAGAAAGTCATGTAATCAATTTTTTCTGTGACCGATTTTTTCTTCCATAAATCAACCAGATCATTGGCGGCTTCGTAGAATAAAAAAGGATTATCCGCAGTGGCCCTTACAACCAAGTCCGTTTTGGACAGTTCAATGACTTTGCAAAATCTGTCAAGAACATCATCCCGGTCGCCTGCAAAAATTTTAAATCCACATCTGTCTGCAACAGGTTTTAGATCAGCATAACTGTCTTGGTCGGTGGCCAGATAGTAATCATCCACCAATACTTTTTTCATGGCGCAGAGATTCCATTCCAATGTCGGTTTTCCGCCAAGAGACAAAAGAGCTTTTCCCGGAAGCCTTGTGGAAGAAAGCCTGCACTGCACAATCAAAACAATTTTTTTATTTTCAAATCCACCCATATTTTCCACCCATCAATCGGACATCTCTAAAAACTACAATTTTTAGGTTTCCAAATTAAATTCGACTATCCAAAAACTAACTCCAGTTTCCAACCAGATTATTTGCATCGGTTTTAAATCTGAAGCGATTGGTAATGACCCACTCTCTTGCGTTTTTAAAAAGTATGTATGACTCTTTCAAGCCGCAAAGGTTTTTATGTTTGAATGCAAAAAAAGAAACCAACGGTATCTGGGCTTCCTCCATTCTGTACACCGGCAAAAGATTCTTCAAAAAAAATCTAAGATAGGACATATTGCGGGTCCTGTTCTCCACGTGAACTTCTCCTGAATAAGTGAAAAAGAGATTCAAATCCAACCAAGTCTTTTCACCCCAAAGCCAGGAACGGAAAAACAAATCCATCTTCTGCCAATACTCCGTTGTAATGGTATAGTCGATTCCACCAAGCTGAATAAATTTGTCCCTATCGTAAAGTCCAACCCAATCTGCCGCATAAAAAGTCTTATCACCGCTGGCCATGGTCATGGATGAGTCCATCTCAAAAACAGACTTCTGTTCCATGGGAGAATATTTCACGGGCAAAATCTGTTGGTTTGATGAAATCAGTTTTGGACAGATGCAGAACAGATTATTTTCCACCAGCTTGTTCACAATGGAAATCGGAATCTGGAAACTGTCCGTGCACAAATCGTCAAACAAAACCAAGACATAAGGGGACGTGGCTTCCTGCATTCCAAGGTTTATCATATCTCCAATGGAAACAAAATTGCTCCCGTCCTGTGGAACCAAAAATTTGACGGTGGGATATCTTGAAGAAAGTTCATCCAGATGTCGTCCCTTCACTTTGTCCACGCCATTTTTTTTCACCATGTTGGATTCGATCCAGATAACTTTTTCAAATCCCTGGTAAATCAGTTTATCGAAAATAAAATTCCTATATGAATTTCCGCTTCGATTCAGGACAAGGCATGTGACGGGCATGAGGATTTTTGCATCAGACTCCACCCCACCCAAGACTGTTCTGTTTATGATGCGCTGGTTAAAAGTTGAAGGTATAATATTCATCGCAGGCACCACATTTTCCGTCCAAAGCAAAGTCGGGAGATTTATTGGCGCACAACAGATTGCAGTAGTCAATATGCTTCTGCGAAATGTCATCCAATTTTTCCCAGACATCCTTTATGTTTTCCTGGAACACATTTCCAATACTGTTGTCAAGAATCCATTCACGACAAAGAGGCACATCTCCATTCCAAAGAACCACCATGTCCCTTTTTAAATGCCAACATGGGTTCCGCTTCAAAGGAGAAAGGTCCGCCGGTTTTTCATCAGAAATAGCCCCACAGAAATTGTCATATTTTTGGACAATGATTTTTCCTTTTGAGGGAGAATTTTTGTCGTGCCAGAATCGGTAGAACTGTTCCAATTCATCCTCGTTGCATTTCATTCTGAGCATCTGGGGATAGACACAGTTTTCAAAATATTTTTCCAAAATCGAAACTGAATTGACACAACGGGCAAAGGCAAGATTTTTTTCTACAAGCCGATTGCCTTTTTCATCTACAGCAAATTCTGGATGAAGCTGAACATATTTTTCAGAAGTAAAGGCATCCACCCTGACAATCCAGTTGATTTTTTCACCACCGTCATTTCTTGGGGAAGCCGATTTCGCTACATCGGAAATTTTTTGTGCCAGCTCCTCGGTGATCAAAAGTCCGTCGGTCTCAATCAAAACGGAAAGTCCAGGATAAGACAGGACCGTTGAAACATAGTCGCAGATATTTTCCACGCAAAGACATTCGCCCCATTCACCAAAACCGATGACTGCATTTTCAGAAAAATCCGCAATCTGTTTTACCAAAGACCTGAAGGATTCAAGTCGCATAATTTTTGATGAATCAATGGAAACATCAAGTGGAGACGATCCATATTTTTTTTTGTATGAACTGAAGTATGGACTGTAGATTGATTCAGACCAGCATCGAGGACAGATCTGAACATTATAAAATGAAGGAACGGTCCTCTGAACCTTTACAGATTTTTCGGAAAGCTCCGTCAAAGAGATTGCATTGAAAGGAATCTTTGAATCCAACGCCAACTGATAAAGATTTTTGCATGCAAGAAAATTTTGTTTTGTTCCGCAAGAAAAATCAAGTCTGAGCATCCTGTAATCTTTTGGAGCAATCACCGCTTCAATTTCAAAAGAATTTATATCTCCCCTCATCACAGAAAAAATACTGTCCAGGGAAACTTTTTTATCTCCGGAAGCCTTTTGGTTTTCCTTTGAAAGATTTGAAAGAATATTCACTGTCCCCTTGTCTATCACTTCTGGGGCAAATCCCAATGGATATCCATCGGCAAAAGTATATTCGGCCAAATATTTTTTATGGTCTTCCAAAACTTTTTTGCTTAAATCAAGATCAAGGAATGGTCTGTCAGCAAAAGTGAATACAGCAAAATCTCCAGACGACTGGATTAAGGATTTTGAAATCTGTTCCAAAAGAAAAGCTGTCGTCCAATCTTCATGGCAAAGAATTTTTCCATCCACAGAAAATTCATCCAGGGACTGTTGAACGAGGGGCTTTGTTTTTTCATTCACTGCCACATAAATTTCACAATCCAAACCAAGACCACCATACCAAACCAAACATCGGTCAAAGGCGGACTGATTGGAAAAAGCTTTATCAAAAGCGTGAGTTGTTTCAAATGCGGCGAATAAAAAAACAATAGATTTCATCCATACCACTATCGGAATTTTTTGGGACGGAGTTAAGAGTATATTATGTTGAATGTCGAGTTTAAATTTATGGTGCAGCCTATCAATTCCAATAATTTAAGAGGTGTTTGTCCTAAAAACTTCGTCATGCTGAATCCATTTCAGCATCCCTTAATCGACAGTCACGCTTGGATGATTTTGAGATTCCGAATCGAGTCGGAATGACAATTTATGTACTTATTCAACAGTCTCCTCAAAATGACAAGGACTTTAGCCATCTGAAAAAATTTAAGAATAAGCCATGTATCTATTCAACCAGTG
>JAZUEV010000506.1:0-2586 GCA_045640345.1 Treponema sp. | reverse complement strand
CTTTTTAAAATTTGAAGGTGGTATAAAAATTGAAAAATGAATTACCGTTTATTTTGGATTATTATGATAGGGAAGTGACCATGATGATAAGTACGAAATATGGTTTTTCATTTATGGATGCTTATAAAAAATTTATGAAGTCGGAAACATATTCCATGCTATCTAATCCAGAATTTGAAATGTGGGATTTCAGTTGCACTGGTATTTTTGATATGTGGGAAGCGGAACAAATAACAGGCGACCCTCGTAATTCTTTGTACATCAGGAGAGATTAAAAATGCCAAAGGAAATGGAATTTTTTATTTTTTTGATGGAACAGTATGCTTTTTATAAAAAAACTACGGCCAATAAAATTTTAGAACAGCTGGAA
This sequence comes from Treponema sp., assembly GCA_045640345.1. GTDB lineage: Bacteria > Spirochaetota > Spirochaetia > Treponematales > Treponemataceae > Treponema_D. The sequence goes on along the minus strand of JAZUEV010000506.1, from coordinate 2,216 downwards.
AACTTGAATCTGGTTGATTATGTTTATGACATGTATGAGCTTTATCATGTGGAAGCGTTGGAAAATGCTTTTGATGATATGGATAAATTAATAAAAAATTACGCTGAATCTTAATGGATGCTGGAGAAAATAAAATGGAAAAAATTGATTTGATGAATGTTCCGTGTTTTGGAGTGGCTGGAAATTTTACTGGACATTTGGAGCAGGCTGGGGAAGCTGTGGATTTTGCCAATGTGAAAACTGCTGAGGCGTGTGCTCCCAAGGCGATTTTTCCAACTTACATTCCCAATGGAAAAAATTCTGTGTCTGAGTTTTTGACTGTTTTTCCTTTTGATTCTGGAAAAATAATTTATCCGTCCTGGGAAAATAAATTGCAGATTGAACCAGAGTGTGCGATTATTTGTGACGCAAAATGGTCTGGCGAAAAACTTGTTGAATTGAAACCAATTTGTTTTGGTGCCTCCAATGATTGTTCAATCAGAAAAGAAGGCGCAAAAAAAATCAGTCAGAAAAAAAATTGGGGAAAATGCAGCAAGGGATTTTCTGACAACAGAATTGAAATTGATGATTTTGTTGAGACTGGAGTTTTGAGTCAATATCGGATTGCGTCTTTTTTGGTTCGTGGCGATGAAGTTTTTGCTTATGGTGAGGACAGTGCAGTTAGCGGATATTCTTACATCTACAAAAAACTGATTGACTGGATGATTGAAAAATTTAATCAGCAGGTGGATGAAGGACCAGCAGAAAATATCAATTCTTATCTGAATGATTGTGGTCGTCCTGAAAAAATTATGATTTCCATTGGTGCTACTCGTTACACTGATTTTGGTGAGCACAACTTTTTGAAAACCGGTGACGCCAGCGTGGTGATTTTGTATCCGCAGAATAAATATTCATTTGAAGAAATCAGCAAAATGGTATCAGAAAAAAAATTCGACGACAAATCGATTTCTGTTTTGTGGCAAGAGATTGTGGAAGGGTAAATGGAAGATTCTGACGAGCTAATAAAAAATTTGGACAAGCTTCATTCAACACTGATGGGATATGAACGGATTAAAAAAAATATTGGTTTGTCGGGAGATGATTTGGAAATAATTTCCCAGTGCAAAAAAATGATTTTGAATCCTCAATCAAAAATCGAAAGGAATGGAAAAAATTGGTATGTGCAACTTGATGATGTGAAACTGACTGTGAATGCTTTTAGTTTTACAATAATTACGGCACATAAAATTAAGTAAATCTTTTTGCAACAAAAAATCCCTCCATTAGCGGCGGATCACCAATGAAGGGGCAGAAAAATTTTATTGCATCAGTCTTGGTTGGTCCAGACAAAATCGGTTAAATCATATCCGGCGGATTTTGCAATCTGGATATAATTTTCTTTGATGTCGTCGGGGATTGTTTTTGTGCGACTCAAAATCCACAGCAATTTATTATTGGCACCGGCAACGAGAGCGTATTGATAATCAGGATCCAAAGCAATTACCGTGTAGGCACTGTAGAATGGACCGAAAAATGAGACTTTCAGATTTGCGATGTCTTTTTGTTGACCCACAAATTTTGCTTTACCGATTGACTGCTTTTGTTTTTGAGTAACGAAATCATAACCAGAGTTTGTGACTTTAACAGTGCCATCGTCATTCAGTGAATAATTGGCCTGAACATTTTTCATGTTTTTTTCCCATTTAAAATCGAATCGACCAATTTCGTACCAGTCCCCAAGGTAACGGTTGATTTCAAAATTCTGAACAGGAGTTACAGAAATTTTTGAAGTGCTGGAGCAAGCTGAAAAAGTTCCTGCACAACACAACGCAATCATAATCGGAAAAAGATTTCCTGTTTTAATTTTAGACATAAACGCCTCCTTTGGTTTTAATCTACTGACAATATAATTGGGGAGGATTTTGCTGGCAAGATTGATTTTGCGGAAAATCGGTTTTTGGTGAGTGGTTGGTGATTGATGAGGAGAAAAAATCTGCACTTGGAAATATGATTATAAATCTAAATGCTGATTTGAATTTTAGTTCAGAGATTTTTTTAATTGTTGAATTAGGGAATCACTTTTTTTGAATGACTCGCTCAACAAATCCAGAAGTTCGGAAGTAGTGTGGGTGATTTCTTCTTCCTTCACAAACGACTCTGTGAAAACCTTTCTGTAAATTCAAAAAATAGTAGGACTGTGATAAAATAAAACAAAGGAGCCTACTATGGCAAAA
>JAZUEV010000505.1:0-2635 GCA_045640345.1 Treponema sp. | reverse complement strand
ACCTATTGTTGGAACGGAAAAGAATAAATCAACCAAAGGACATCAGATTCAGTTCTGGTGTCTTTTTTATTTCCAAAAAAATTTGAAAATTCAACAAAACTATGGTAAACTATAAACCAAATGAATCGATATATAATTTATTTTGATATTTGTGCTATTTTTATATCTCTCGTCACTCTTTTTATCTTCTGGGGAAAAAAGGACAGACATCGTTTCCAGAACAAAGTCTTTTTTGCCCTTTTGACGGATGAAATTTTTATGACCTTCGCTGATTTGGCATCGGCGGTTCTGATTATGGAGCATCAGGATAGAGCTGATTTAAGGTTATGGACAGATCTTTCAAATTATGCCTATCATATTTCCCACACATTGGTTCCAGTGATTTTTACTCTGTATGTAATAATCATGACTGGAGCACACAAAAAACATAAAAAAAGATTTTTCGTATTCACATTTATACCATACTTTGCGATTTTAATTCTCCAACTTACAAATTATTTTACAAATGCAATTTTCTACTACGACTCAGACGGAACATATCAGCATGGACCTTTGATGGTTGCCATGTATGCTTTGGCAATATTGTATGTTCTTATCACTCTCTACTATATAGTACGCTATAGAAATTCTATCCCAAGCAACAGAATGATTCCTTTGATTATTTTTATCATCTCTGCCGTGGGAGCTATGGTTTTCCAGATATTCTTCCCAAATCTGTTGATAGAATGTTTTGTCCAGTTGACCATGACACTTTGTATTTTGGTGACCATCGAAAATCCTGCCGAACTATATAATCCAGATACGAATGTATATAATAGAAAGACTTTCTTGTTGGACAACCTAAATATGATTCGAAACAAAGTTCCATACAAGACTGTCCTTATAAAGATTTTGAACAGCGAATATTATATGACCACATTGGGTTTTTCATCCATGTCCGAAATCCTTTATGAAATTGCACAATGGCTTTTGCGAATAACCAGCGACGACACAGTCTATGACTGCAGCAACGGAAATTTTGCCCTTATCCTAAACGATTCCATGTGTAAAAAACTTGACCAAATTATGACCTACCTGGAAAAACGATTCTCCACGGATTGGTTATATAAAAACAGAATCCTTACGTTAAAAACCCAGATCTGTTTGATTGAAGTCCCCAATGATATTGACACTATCGAAGGAATTATATCTTTGGTTGATGGACCTGGAACAAAAGAAGATGCCAGAGTCACATTCCTTAAAAAAGACCAGCTGAACTATATCCAGAGAAGACGCGCCGTGGAAAATGCCATTGACCGTGCATTGGAAACAAATTCCTTAAAAGTCTATCTGCAGCCAATCTGGAATGTAAAGGAAAATAAAATCCGTTCAGCCGAAGCACTTATCCGTTTGATTGACGATGAGCTTGGTTATATTTCACCGGAAGAGTTTATCCCTATCGCAGAGCAAAACGGTCGTATCATTGCAATCGGTCAATTTGTGTTTGAAGAAGTTTGTCGAATGTTCAGTATGAGACAGCTGGAATCAATCGGGGTAGAACTTTTGGAAATCAATTTGTCAACTGTTCAGTGTATGCACAAAAGATTGCCGACTATTTTCAAGAATACCCTTGGTCATTACAGTCTTCCTCCAATCGCCATCAACTTGGAGATTACAGAAAGTGCAGCCATCAACAGTCAGGAAGATTTCCAGCAGACCATCAAAGAACTTCACGAAATGGGATTCTCTTTCTCATTGGACGACTACGGCACAGGATATTCAAACGCCACATATATTTTCAGCATGGATTTTGATATCATCAAGATTGATAAATCCATTTTGTGGGGCTCAGAAAAAACTGAAAGCGCAAGAGTCGTTTTGGAACATACGGTCCACATGATAAAAGCTTTGGGTAAAAAAATTCTTGTGGAAGGTGTGGAAACAAAGGAACAAAAAGATGCCATGGTTGCTTTGGGTGTAGACTATTGTCAGGGATTCTATTTCTCAAAACCGGTCCCTCAATATGAATTTGTGGAATATTGTAAAGAATTCAACAGAACACACTAAAAGTTCCGCCATGCCGAACTTGTTATTTATGTCATGCTGAACTTGTTATTTATGTCATGCTGAATTTATTTTTTATGTCATGCTGAACTTGTTTCAGCATCTCTTACTCACAGTTACACTTAGTTGATTTTGAGATCCCGAATCGAAATGAAAAAAACAAACGGATTTGTTCAAGTCTAACGACCTTCACTGGAACCGATTAAAAATTTTACCACACTTGTTGTGGACTGACTAATAATTGCATATATCCGATTGAAAAAAACACTCCTTGGGGGTGCATCTGTCATTTCGACCGTAGTGGAGAAATCTCAGTTATGACCGATTAAAAATTTCATGGTACTTGTTTCAAAAACTATGTCATGCTGAATTTATTTTTTATGTCATGCTGAACTTGTTATTTATGTCATGCTGAACTTGTTATTTATGTCATGCCGAACTTGTTATTTATGTCATGCTGAACTTGTTATTTATGTCATGCTGAACTTGTTTCAGCATCTCTTACTCACAGTCACACTTAGTTGATTTTGAGATCCCGAATCGAAATGAAAAAAACAAACGGATTTGTTCAAGTCTAACGACCTTCACTGGA
>JAZUEV010000504.1:0-2373 GCA_045640345.1 Treponema sp. | reverse complement strand
AATAGTGAGAGATTCAACCAGTGAACCAAATGATGCTTCAAAAATTTTATTTCCAAAAGAATCCGTTTTTTCTACAAACGAAAGTTCTGTGCTGTTGATTTTTTTATCATCATTAAAATTCTGAAGAACTGAAAAATCTTCGAAAGTATTTTCGCTTACAATTTTCATGTACTCAGAAATTCCCAAACAATAATAAACAAAGTTTTCGAGGTTGTATGAATTTATTGTGTCGAACCATTTGTCATCGATTTGGATTTTATCTGAAAAATGTTTTGACATCAAATATAAAAGCAAAGAAGGGTTGTAGTCATTCGATTTCAAAATTTCATTCATGCTCGATATAGATGTTTTTTCAAATCCCATAATTTTTTCTGAAGCACAAATCAATGCATTTGCGTTTGTACATGGTTTTTTAAATACAGCTGATTTTTTCAGATTTGCAATATAATTTGTCGTCAAAACTTCATTTCTTGTAAGGACATAAATTGATAACGCTAAATCATAAGCATTTTTTTCTGAAAGGTAAGTCATGTTTTGATTTGTCAAATTCTGCTTCAAAATCTCCAACAAATTTTCTATAAGTTTTTGATCGATTTCATAACCTCTTTCATAAGATTCTGTTATAAATAAAGTCGCAAAAGCATCGAGGAACAAATCATGGTCTTCACAAATTCCTGGCCAATTTTTTATGTGGTCGTCGTTGAATCGAATTGTGATTGTGTCAATTGCTTCTTCAACTATTTTTTTATTGTCTTCAGATTCCTTGTCAATCAGTGCAGAAAATGCATTGAAAAGAATTTTTCGTGTTTCTCCAAATGTTTCGATTTTCAAATTCTTTTTAAGCATATCCATTAAACCAGATGGCATAAATGAAACTGTTATTTTTCTGTCCGCAAAATTTGGATACAAGGATTTGGTCACTTTAATTTTTGAGGTTTTGTTTTTATTTAAATTTTTTCCTGCCACAACTCCTGCATTGTTCCATGTATTGAAAGTCGTTGGAAGATGAACTGAAATTTCTTTTTCCCAAGAATATTTTTTATCATCTGCTGTTGCAACGATTTTGATTTTATCGCTTCCAGTTTTTCCATTTGACTTTAAATTTAAATTCAATGTTTTTTCGTCGTTGCTTTTTATATTCAATGTTGATGTTTCAACATAAGAGTTTTTTAAATCAAAAAGTTTTCCTGAATCGACTTGAATATTTACGGTTTTGTCAGATTCAAATGTGTTCGCAATTGTGACAGCCATGTTGAATTCATCACCAACGTTAAATGAATCTACGACTGCGGAATTGATAACCAAGTCTGATTTTACTGTGACAAATTTTTCTGAATAACCGAAACTTTTTTCACCAACACTTACTGCCATGATTTTTAGGCTTCCATTAAATTCTGATGGAATGTCAACATCATAAGTCTTTTTGGTTGTAGAGCAATCAAGAATTCCCGACCAGAAGGCTACACTTTTTTTGCCAATTTTTTTGAAAGGGTTGAATGTAAATTTATCCATGGACGCTCCACCACCGATTGCACCAAGAGATTTTGCTACATCATATTCAGGCATCAACAAATCAATGTTTGAATATGTTTCTGTGCTCAATTTTCTTTTTTGGAAAAAATAATTTAATGGATCTGGATTTTTGTGTTTTGCAAATCTAATAATTCCTTCGTCAACAGCCATCAAAATAATTTTTGTATTTTTATTGCTGCTGTAGTTGATATGCAATTTTTTACCCGGCATAATTGTTTCAGGAACTTCCAATTTTATTTTATCATCAACTTTGTCCAATGCAAGTTCAATAGAAATTGTACCATAGGAAAATGGATTCATATAAACTTCTTCCGAATTTACATCCTTTGAAATCATTGCAGTGATATAAACATTTCCTTCAGCACCGTCCAGTTCTTTTGGAATAAAAACGTGTTCTTCTTTTGAAAGGCTGTCCATAGTAAAATGTTTTGCATAAAAAACTTTTCCACGCTCAACAAAAATATAACCACTTCCTTTGTATGGAGCTTTGATAAATATTTTTGCATTTTCTCCAGGCTTAAATTTTTTATTTTCAACCTTCAATTGAAGTTCATTTCCGTGACCCAAATTTTTTGTAAGATTTTCTTGGCCGGCAACTGAGAAATAAATTTTCTGTAATTCATTTTTATCTTTTTTTAGACTGATAAAAAATTCTCCACCCACATTTGTTGGTAGCTTGATAGAATTTCCATTTTTGCTGATTGTAATTTTTTCTGAACTGATTTCAAAAGGTCTGTATTCCGATTGATATTTGTAGATACCATTTTGTCTTGTCAAAACAGAAATATATTTTTCTTCATACAAAGTGCAATCAATTTCATCCAAATCAATTTTATTGAA
>JAZUEV010000503.1:0-3585 GCA_045640345.1 Treponema sp. | reverse complement strand
CTCGCTCCGTCCTTTTAAGTGGCCGACAAGGCTCGTGAGGAACTTTGGAGGCGTGGTAGAGCGGTAATACAACGGTTTGCTAAACCGTCGGTGTCGAAAGACCCGGGCAGGTTCAACCCCTGTCGCCTCCGCTTTTTTTTGAGACTGTAGCTCAGCTGGATTAGAGCACCACCCTGCGGAGGTGGGGGTCGCACGTTCGAATCGTGTCAGTCTCGATTAACAATTACAGGTTTTTGAATTAGTCTAGTTTCGGAACTTTGGTTGCAGGTTTTTCAATCTGTTGGCTGAAAAGAAAGGCTTGAAAAGTGTTTCCTTTGTAAGTTCCAGGGAAACAGACCTTCAAGAGTCAAGTAAAATGATTCAGACGTTTTTACTTGGTTGTGGAGCAGAGATTCAAAAAGTCCTGTATTTTTTTTGTTTATTTTGGAAAGATGTCCGAGTGGTTTAAGGTACACGCTTGGAAGGCGTGCGTAGGTGAAAGCCTACCGGGGGTTCGAATCCCCCTCTTTCCGTTTTAGGGTCCAGATGCTTTGCACATTGCAGCTAGAAAACCCCGCCAGGTCCGGAAGGAAGCAACGGTATTTAGATTGTAGTGGTGCCGAAGATTATCTGGGCTCTTTCTGTTGGTAGACTTTGGTTAAAAATTCTTTTTTGTTTTTCCTAAATTGTTGATAGCGTCTAGTTTTTCAAAACTGTATTGTGAATTTCGGTTGTTCCATAAAATTATAATGAGTTTTGGATTTTTTCCACTTGTGTAGCAACAAAAAATTAGATAGAATTAAAACTAGGTATGTTTAGCATTTAAAATATGTATCGGGATTGCCCTAGGATAAAAATGTTTGAGAGAGATGTTGTAAGTTTATCAGTTAATTTTTCTCTGCGCAGGAAAATTTTGTCGATTTTTCTGTGGATGGGGCTTTTTTTTCCAATTAATATTTCAGCCTACGAAATCTCTTTTAGATTGAACGAAAACGCCACTTTCCCATTTCTCTCGGGTGGAAATTATTATTCGGTTATAGGCGAGAATCTCTTTTTTGATACCGGAATCAATGTCAATAAATTTACAAATCTGGGATTGGCGGTAGGAACTTTTATAATGCCCAAAGCTCATCCAAATCAGTTGGAAGAAGGTGTTTCGCCGGTTGTTATTTTTGTGCCAGTTGGTTTTAGGGCTGATTTTTTCTGGTATCCAGGTTCAAGATTGGAAGTGGGAGGAGGTCTTGCTTTCGGGGCCAGTTTGATTTCCAGTGGAGATATCCCTCCTTTTTATGCTCCATGGTACAATGTCTACGGGGATGTGCTTTTTAGGGTGAATCCAAATTTTTCTTTGGGGCTGAATCTTTCTTGGATTGATATACAGTCTTATACTTGGTGGGGCAATCCTGCTATGGCTGGTGGGTCGGTGGGTGTCACTGCCAAATTGAAAATCGAAACCGAAAAATTGCTCCACAATGTAAAAGCAAGTGTTGAACAATATGAACGAGTGTTCCCTCTTTTGGCCACGTTGTACAGGGATAATCCAATCGGAGAAATCACTATCCAGAACAATGAATCAGCTGAAATCAGAAATGTGAAAGTCTATTTCCGTTCTCCTGATTATACAGCGTCGGACACACTTTGCGGTGAAATCAAAAAAATTTATAAAAATGAAACCGTCCAGATACCATTGGTCGCTGACTTTAGTAATAGAATCATGCAGTTCAGTGAATCTGGAGATATTCCATGCGAAATTATTATTGAATACGAGCTTTTGAGAAAAAAACGAAGGACAGTTGAATCGGTTATCCTTTCTGTCTACAATCGTAATCAAATGCGCTGGATGGATCCGTCGATGTTGTCTGCATATATTTCGACCAATTCCCAGCAGGTGTTGCAGCTTGCAAAGAATCTGGTTGGAGTTGCAAGAAACCAGTTACGCTCAGGATTGAACCGCAATCTTCAGTTCGCCATGTATCTTTTTGAAGGTATAAGGCTAAATGGAATTGAATGTAAACCAGATAATTCAACCCCTTACGAGATTTACCATCAGGATGATTCATTGCTGGATTATCTCCAATATCCGTTCCAGACATTGATTTATAAATCCGGGGATGTGGATGATATCGGACTGTTGTTTATGGCTATGCTTGAGTCGGCTAATATTGAGGCCGGTTATATTCCTTTGAGCGATGATTTTATTGTGCTTATAGATTTGAAGACCTCTGAATCAAAAGTTGGTTCAATGATGGATGGAACTGACCGAGTGATTATTCTTGACGATAATGTGTGGCTCCCAATATCCATGTCCACATTGCGTGAAGGATTTATAAACAGTTGGTATCATGCTGTCACGCGATTGATTGAGGGTGCCGAAAATGATGAAGACGAAACATATTATCTTTTGAGCGAAAGCTGGCAGGTTTATCCACCAGTGTCCTTCTCAAGTGGAAATATGAGTCCCGATATTCCTTTGGAAAGTTTGTTGGTGTCTGCTGTTGAAACGGACATGGCTAGATATATCACTACGGAATTTGGACCACAGATTGCCGCAGTTCAATACCAGATAAAAGAAAAAGGTGCTAGCGTCGAATTGCTTAACAAGTTGGGACTTTTGTATGTCCGAGCAGGAATCTACTCCAGCGCTATCCCTGTTTATGAAAGATCTGCTGCTATGGGGTCGGTTTCTGCTATGAACAACTTGGGAAATATTGCGATACTCCAAAGAAGATATGACGATGCAAGAATGTGGTACGAAAGAGCTTTGTCTGTTAATCCAAAAAATTCCGCTGCCCGTAGTGGATTGGAAAGAGCATTGGGACAATTGGAGGAGTAGAGTATGAAGAGGTCATCAAAAAAATATAGAAACAAAAACAAGCGTCTCCAAAAAAAGATAATCGCCACAGGACTTATGATTTCTTTGGGAAGTTTTCCTGCTTGGAGCAATGACGATGTTCTTTTGACCATTTTTCCTACTGCCGCAAAACCCCTTGCTTCTGCCAATGGATTTGATTACGACATCGGTATTGGAGCAAAACTCACATATAGAAAAGGCGACAATCTGGACTTCTTTGTTGAAGGCGACTATAAAAATCTTTCTCTCCCCAATGTTGATTCTATCAGCATGATAAATGGAGGAATTGGAGCGGGATATCATTTTAAGTTTAACGATCGTTGGGGACTGAATCTTAGTGCCCAGGTCGGTGCTTATATGGCCAACAATGAAAAAGGATTGGTCACAGGTCCATCAGGTGGATTGAATATTTCGTTGACATATAGAATAAATCCATCGGTATCTGTGGAAACGGGTGCGAATATTAATCATTATGTGGCGACTCCCACACCTCTTATGACCGATGTGGGTGGTTCAGCTGCTTTGACATTAAATCTGACGGAAGCTCTCTCCAATAAGACCCGAATCAAGATGAAAACCAATGAACAGTTGCCTGTTTTCCCGGTTCTTTATTCTTGGTATCAGAATAATGCTTTTGCAAGTGTGGCTATCACCAATGAAGAGGATGCCACAATTGATGATGTGACAATCAGTTTTTATCAGTCACAATTTATGAATCAACCAAACGTTTGTTCGACTTTTGATCATGTGAAAAG
>JAZUEV010000502.1:0-2386 GCA_045640345.1 Treponema sp. | reverse complement strand
ATGGCTACGATCCGACTTATATCTAAACAGCGTCACCAATCGCCAACCCAGGTCGAGGGACATCCTTGAAAACTAAAAATCTTCAGGCTCGCTAAAGGATTGTCACTGGATCCACGTCAACCTCGATGTAAACATTTTTCGGGGCAGTGTAACCGTTGACAAGCCTGTCCGCCATCCTCTGCAAAGGGGATATGGATTTTCCTCGAAGGATGATATGGAATCTATAGTTCCCGGCCACCATCTCAATGGGACATTCGGCGGGTCCAAGTATTTCAACACCTTCTTCCATGAACTTGCGCAAAATAGTGGACGCTCCATATGCAGCCGACTCCGCAGCACCTGGCACCTGGGACCTAAAAACAAGCCTAAGAAGACGAGAAAAAGGGGGGAAATTCAGGAGCCTTCTCTGCGAAATCTCCTCGGAATAAAATCCCTCCAGATCTCCCTTGACGGACATATCAATTGGAGGCAGATCTGGGCTGTAGGTCTGGACAACGACTTCTCCATCTGAAAAAAATCTCCCGGCTCTACCAGAAACCTGGGTTATCAGAGAAAAAGTCCTTTCCGCGGCCCTGAAATCAGGAAGATGAAGAGCTGTATCCGCCAGGACAACACCAACAAGTTTCAGCCCTGGAAAATTCAGTCCCTTCGCCACCATCTGAGTTCCAAGCATGATTGAATACTTTCCGTCCCTGAACCCGTCAATCTTTTCCTTAAGTTCCCCTTTATGGCTAACGCTGTCGGTATCGACCCGGACGACGGATGCATTCGGGAATTTTGATTTGACCTCCGCCTCAATATATTCCGTCCCAAATCCAGAGTACCCCACATCCAGCGAACTGCATTTTGGACATTTCTGGGGAGGCTGCACCGAATATCCACAATAGTGACACCTGAGACGGTTCTCTTTTTTGTGATAGGTCAAGGACACTGAACAATTTTTGCACTTCATTTCAAATCCACAGCTTGTGCACCTAAAAAAATGTGTGAACCCCCTGCGGTTCAAAAAAAGAATGACCTGACGATTTTCCGAGAGAGTCTCCCTCATTTTTTCGACCAGCCCAGGAGAAAGACAACTGTCCCCACCGCCCGACAATCCAAGGTTTATGCAATGGATATGCGGCATCGAGCCACCTGCAAGCCTTTTTGTCAGGACATGCCTCACTATGCCCCCTTGCTCCATTGAATACCAAGCCTCCATGGAAGGTGTGGCAGACCCCATGACAAGAGGAATCCCCAGCATCCTGCATCTGAACATGGCAACCTGGCGAGCGTGGTACCGTGGAGAATTCCCAGCCTTGTAGGACCCGTCATGCTCCTCGTCGATGATAACCATCCCCAAATCAGGAACAGGGGCAAAAACCGCGCTCCTCGCACCCACGACTATCCTCGCTTCCCTATGGAGAATCCTGTTCCATTCCGTCAACCTTTGGCTTGGGGTCAGACCTGAATGTAAAACCGCCGCAGTGCTACCAAATCTTTTGACAACGGCCTCCACGACCTGCGGTGTAAGACCAATCTCAGGAACAAGATATATCACCCCTTTTTTTTCCTTCAGGATCTCCTCGGCGGCGGACAAAAAAACCTCGGTCTTCCCGCTTCCAGTCTTTCCATACAGATAGTGGAACAGATTTTTTCCATCCCCGTGAAGTATTCCGTCTACGGCAGCAATCTGTTCTTCGCTCAAATCCTTTTTGCCGAAACTGCTTTCCGGTTCGACAAAGGAAAATCCGGATGAATCCGTACCTTTTTTTCCAGAAGGCACCATCGACATGACGGTCTCTCCAATGGAACACAGGTAGTAACGGCTTACCCATTTTGCTATATCAAAAAGATGTTTCGTGAAAATGCTTTCCCTGTCCATATAGCGCAAGGCAGGTCTGATTTTTTCTTCACCAACCCCGCAGTCCTTCGGAAGAGATTCGCTTGCGGACACCACAATCCCTATCATCTTACGATTTCCAAAGCGAACTTCGACCCTTCTGCCAAAAAGATTCTCGCATGGACAAGTCAAATCCAATTCATCGGCCTCTTCAGGTTCATGGTAGGTGAAGGCCTGGTCCAACGGAACATTCAGAACCACATTGATGTATCTGGACATAATCAGTCCGCTCCCTGATAGCCGGGAGAAATCTCAAGAAGCTTTTCGCGGAATTTTTTCAAATCCTCCCATGCAGGACGCTTCAAAGTCTCATTCCTCAACAATGCGGATGGATGGTAGGTCGCCAAAAAGGGGATGCCATTGTAGTCAAGAAGTCTTCCACGGATAGAGTTGATTCCATCGTCAGTCTTGAGCAAATTCTGGACAGCGGTCCTTCCCAATGCCAAAATAGCCTTGGGCTTTAGAATATGGATCTGGGCCATAAGATAACCAGAACAAGCATCG
>JAZUEV010000501.1:0-4644 GCA_045640345.1 Treponema sp. | reverse complement strand
AAAATACTTTTTATAGATGTACGGAATATTTCATATTCCTAACCGAGTTTAAATCCTTGAAATTGTAGGGCTTTAAATATTGCATTTTCAAAGTTGTCTTTAAAAATTGAAATTTTTAGAGACTCACTAAAAAAAATTACTGTAAAGCACAGATTTTTTTTCCGATAATCAAGTAAGAGTTTTTTTTAGCGAGGTAAGAAAATGATCAGAGGATGGTATATCGGTGCCAGTGGAATGAACGCACAGCAGAACAGATTGGATGCTATTTCTAACAACCTTGCCAACGTGGACACCACAGGATTTAAGAGGGATATTCCTGTCAGCAAATCCTTCAGCGATCTTCTTATCCGCAGGTCCGAGGCTGACGGGGTTTATAAAAACAACCTTGGTTCGTATGATGTGGCTCCAATTGTTGGTGGACTTGGACTTGGCGTGGAGACAAACGAACTTTTCACTGATTTTGAGCAGGGTTCGTTCAAATCGACAGACACAAGCACTGACATGGCTTTGGGGGGAAAAGGATTTTTTGTTGTCCAGACTCCCGACGGTGAAAGATTTACTCGCAACGGAAATTTTTTGCTTGGAAAAGAAGGCATACTTTTGACCAAGGATGGATATCCTGTTATGGGTGAGAATGGACCAATCGCAGTCGAAGATGAAAGATTTTTTGTGAACGAAGACGGAATGGTCATCAACTGTGAGAACAATGACGTGGCAGACCGCCTCAAGATTGTCCGCTTCGACAATGAAAGATATCTTAAGAAGCAGGGCGAGTCCCTTTGGGATACAAATCTTATTGCTGGCACCTATCATGTGGCAGAAGGCAAGGAAAGACCAAGAGTCCTTCAGGGATATACCGAGACCAGCAACGTGAATGTAGTTAACGAAATGGTCCAGATGATCGAGGTCAATAGAGCCTACGAAGCCAACCAAAAGTCTATCCAGACCGAAGATGACATGATGGAGAGGCTTTGGACAAAGGTTGTTACTGTCAACCGTTAATCTATAGAAAATAAATTGGGAGAACATATATGGTAAGAAGTTTGTGGACAGCCGCCACCGGAATGAACGGTCAGCAGGCAAATATCGATACAATTTCAAACAATCTTTCAAATGTAAACACAACCGGATTCAAGCAGCATCGTGTTGAATTTGAGGATCTTCTTTATCAGAACAGAAAACTTGCCGGAACCCCTGCCACGGAAGATACAATCACTCCAGTGGGTGTACAGATGGGACATGGTGTAAAAGTCGGTGCCACGCAGCGCATTATGACTCAGGGATCTCTACAGGCGACTGGCGTTGATACTGACATCGCTGTGGTTGGTGATGGATTTTTCCGTGTTCAGCAGTACGACGGAAGCTGGGCTTACACAAGGGACGGTTCTTTTAAGGTCGATTCCACTGGTCAGCTAGTAACAGGCAATGGTCTTCGTGTTATTCCTGAAATTATCCTGCCAGAAGGTTTCCAGCTTGAGACACTTTCTGTTTCGGACCATGGTCGTGTAAGCGTGAAGGTCAATGGAAATTTGGATCCTGTTGAAGTTGGACAGCTTGAACTTTACCGTTTCCCTAACTCGGTTGGTCTTGAAAACGTGGGGGACAATCTTTACAAAGTTACCAACGCTTCTGGAGATCCAATCGCATCCCGTCCAGGTGTTGATGGAATGGGTATCACAAAGCACAAGTTCCTTGAAATGAGCAACGTGTCAGTGGTTAACGAAATGGTTGCCATGATTGTTGCCCAAAGAGCATACGAGTTTAACTCAAAGGCTATCCAGACAAGCGACACAATGCTTCAGACTGCAACAGGCCTTAAGCGATAACAGGTTGCTGTAGATTTTTAGGTATATATATAGAAGATTTTTATAAATTTTGGGTGATTTGGAGGAAATTGAAATGGCGGTCAGCGGAATTTCAGGCATGGCGATAACAGGGACCTTGTCGAATGGAACACAGGCTATCCAGGCTGCACAGGAAAAGGCGGATGAAAGCAGATTCATGTCTTTGCTGCAGGATATGACCTCCAAAAAATCAGCAGATTCAACGGCGGTGGCCACAAGTTCCGTAGCTTCGTCACAGATTGCAAAGAACCATCGTCTTAAAGGAGACTACACCCAAGGATTCTACGACTATTACACAAGGGAATCCGACAAGAACGCGAATCCAGAAGGTATGGCGGCTTCATCCACCAACAAAAATGGCGGTAAGGTCACAATCGACAAGACATCGGAGCTTTATGCCCAGTCCAAGGAAATGGAAAACTACATGGTGAAGATGATGCTTTCATCCATGAGGGACACCATCCACCATGAGAGTCTGTTCGGACAGGAAAATGATTTTGCCCGTGGCATGTACGAGGATATGCTTTACGACAACTATGCGGAAGCTCTCACAAAGAATACCCATTTTGGATTGGCCGACCAGATCTATCTTGAACTTTCGGGACAGAAATAGGACAAGGCCGAAAAAATTGACGATTTGTTGAGAATCTTCAAAAATTAAATCAAAATTCATGCGAAAAGGGTCGCTCAATTTGAAGTGACCTTTTTTTATTCTTGCAAAAAACTTAAAATTGTTGTATACTGATTAGCATGGATGAAAATTTGATTTCCTTTCCAAAGGATTTTGACGGTGTACATTTTCACTTTGTTGGTATAAAGGGGACAGGGATGGCTGCCCTTGTGGAGATTCTTTGTGCCCGTGGAGCCATTGTGACAGGAAGTGATGTGTCCGAGCGTTTCTATACTGACGAAATCCTTGAGAAGTATAATATCCATTCAAAGACGTTTTCCTCTGAAAATATTACGGATGATGTGCAGTATGTGGTTTACTCCAGCGCGTACAATCCGGATACTAATCCTGACTTGGTCGAGTCCAAGAAAAGATGTCTTCCGATGATGCTCTACAGCGAAGCCCTGGGGGCTATTTCTACTTCTGCATACAGTTGTGGAATCTGTGGGGTTCATGGCAAGACTACAACCACAGGACTTACAGGCACATTGCTCAAGGAAGTCGATTTACCGTCCCAGGTTTTGGCGGGAAGCATTATTTCTTCCTTTGGTGATTCCTGCACGATGACTTCCAAGTCCTGTCTGAAAGAAAAGGCAAAGTATTTTGTTGCCGAGACATGTGAATATCAAAGACATTTTATGGCTTTCCATCCACGGAAAATTATTTTGACTTCCGTTGAAAGCGACCACCAGGATTATTATCCGACTTACGAAAGTATTAGGGATGCTTTTGTGGATTACGCATGCAAATTACCTGAAAATGGTCAGCTGATTTATTGTGCCGATGAAAAAGGTGCCGTGGAAGTTGCGGACATTGTTGGGAAAAAAAGACCGGACATAAAGTTGGTCCAGTATGGAACAAAGGCTTCCGGGGACTACGGACTTGAATTCGGTAAAGCGGAAAACGGATGCCAGTATTTTAACATAAAATCCATCGGTCAGTGCGCTATATGTGTTCCTGGAAAGCATAACGTCCTGAACTCTGCGGCTGCGATTGCAATGGTTTGTGAAATCATTAGGTCCGATGGAAAAGATGTGTCGGAATATGTGGAAAAAATAAAATCTGGACTCCTGAAATTCGCAGGTGGAAAACGTCGCAGCGAGATTCTTGGTCGAGGAAGGACCCCTGGTGGACAGGATGTGATTTTTATTGACGACTATGGTCACCATCCCACCGCCATAAAAACAACTTTGGCTGGCTACAGGGAATTTTACAAGGGACGCAAGATTGTGGTTGATTTTATGAGCCACACATACACCAGGACTCAGGCTCTGCTGGAGGAATTTGCGTCCAGCTTTGAAAGTGCCGACCAGGTAATTATCAACAAGATTTATGGAAGTGCCAGGGAAGATTCGTCCAAGGCTTCTGTCACTGGAGAGATTTTGGCTCAGAAAGCAGGAATCTACCATAAAGATGTGCGTTATGCAGGAGAATTTGACCAGGCTGCGAAACTTGGACTGGAAATATTGTCCAATAACAGTGGTCCCCTCTATCCAGAAGGATATATTTTTGTTACAATGGGAGCTGGGGACAATTGGAAGGTTGGAAAAATGATTATGGAATCATTGGACTGCCAAGGGGGATGTGCTAAATGAACAGCATGACCGGCTATGGCTACAAGGAAATCGTTGATGGAACCACCCAGGTTAGCGTGGAAATAAAATCCGTCAACGCAAGATTTCTGGACCTTGGAATCTATCTTCCGCCTTTTTTGAATCAGCTTGAAAGTCGAATAAGAAAGGCCGTAAGCGAAAAAGTTGTGAGAGGCAAGGTAGATGTCAGCATAAGGGTGAAGGACTCCAATTCCAATGCCGTTGTTACTGCCGACACTAACGCCGCACTTATGTACAGGGATGCCATTGGAGCTATTGCCCAGGCGCTTGGAAAAAAAATGGATGATGTCCCGCTTGAACTGATAATTCAGCAGGAGGGAGTGTTGAATGTTACCCACCAGTACGACGCTGAATCGTATTGGAACAAGATAGGACCCGTCTTTGATCAGGTTTTGGAAAACTTTGTCGAGGACCGGGCAAGGGAAGGGGAGAATCTAAAAAAGGATCTTCTTTCAAAGCTCGATGTCTTGGACTCCTGTGCCTTGTTTTTCAAGGAATGGCAGCCAAAAATGGAAGA
>JAZUEV010000500.1:0-3315 GCA_045640345.1 Treponema sp. | reverse complement strand
CATTTCAAATTTTTTGAACTAGTCTTGAAAATTTGTTTTAAATAAAAAAGTTTCTTGGTTTAAAAACTTTTGGTACTGTTAATCAGATGCCTTTTATTTGGAGAATGACAATGAACAATGAAAATGAAATTGCCAAATACGCAAAATGTATAAACGAAGTCTGCAAAGGATTTGATATAAAAACTTTTTGGTGGGACACATCTTTTTTGGTAGACAGAAAAAATCTTTCGTGTTTGCAAACAGTTGTGGATTCAATTATGGATTGCTGGAACGATTCCACTTATGAAAAATCAGTTAAAGAAAAAAATATTTTTGTTGAAGAATCTGCAAAGGATGCAATAAAAAAAATTCGCGCTGGATGGAATTTGGGAAACACTTTGGATGCCCACAAATATAAAGCAAGTTTTGATTCCGAAAAAAATGTTTGGGCGGAACAGTTAAATGCATCAGGTCTTGAAACAGAAACAATTTGGCATCAACCACACACAACTTCTGAAATGATTTGTTATATAAAAAAACTTGGATTCAATGCAGTCCGTTTGCCAGTGACTTGGGTTGGACATTTGGATGGAAATAATAAAATCGATTCACAATGGATGGCCAGGGTAAAAGAAATTGTCGATATGATAATGGATCAAAACCTTTACTGCATTTTGAATGTTCATCACGATGGTGGAGAAAAAGGATGGGTTCGTGCCTGCGAAAGTTCATTTAATCAATTTTCAAAAAGGCTTGTTTCTATTTATGAACAGATTTGTAAAACTTTTTCGGACTATGATGAACGACTTTTGTTTGAAGGTGTCAATGAAATGTTGGATGAAAATGCATCATGGGCCGACCCGACAGAAAACGCTTCTATTTGGATAAATAAATGGAATCAAATTTTTGTTGACACTGTTAGAAAATCTGGTGGAAATAATATTGCAAGAAATTTGGTTGTCATGGCTGGAGCGGGAAAAGAGACTGTACCAACATTACAAAAATTTAAAATGCCAAAGGATTGTGTTGATAATCATTTGATTTTTGAATTCCATAATTATGATCCACAAAGATTCTGCTGGCCTCAAAATCCTGCAGGAACTTTAAAAGATGAAACAGCAATTTGGGATTCAAAATTTGAAGATGAAATAAAAAACAAATTCTCCCAACTTATGAGTGAAGCAAAAAAATTTAATGTCCCAATGATTATGGGTGAATATGGCGCATGGCCAAAGGAAATTAGGTAGAAGAAAATGAATAGAATTGATTTATCAGGAATTTGGAATTTAAAACTGGACTCAGAAAAAATCGGAGTTGAAAAAAAATATTTTGAAGATATTGATTTTTCCGATACAATAGATTTACCTGGAACAATTTCCCAGCAAAAAAAATCTCCCAAGACTGACGAACGGGCTACAGGATTTTTGACAGACCCATATAAGTTTGAAGGATGGGCTTGGTACAAAAAGAATGTGGAAATAAAAAATCCATCCAAAAAATTAAGATTGGTTTTGGAGCGAACAAGATACACTACTCTTTGGATTAACGGAAAAGAAATTGATAAAAAAAACACAATCAACGGAAAACATATTTATGAATTTTCTTTGGACAATCAAGAGGCAGAAAAAAATATTTCAATAACAATTCTTGTTTCAAACATCGACTACATTGTCCCAGGTGGTCACATGACTTCTCCAGACACACAGACAAACTGGAATGGAATTACTGGAGAAATTTATTTGGAAGAAATTCCGGAAAGCGATTTGACTGAAACAAAAATTTTTGCTAGCGACAATAGTTTAAAAATTATTGGAAAATTAAAAGGCGACAAAAATGTGGATGCAAGATTTTTTATTTCAGGTGTCCTAAATCAAAACGCAACTCTTGTTCCTGGAAAAAATGAAATTCAATTTAACGATTTGAAGAACATAAAAAAATGGTCCGACACAAATCCAAATCTTTATGAACTTGAAATAAATCTTCCTGAAGAAACTTATAAATATAAAATCGGTTTTAGAAAATTTGAAGCGGTTGGAAAACATTTTGAAATCAACGGTAAAAAAGTATTTCTGAGAGGAAAGCACGATGGTTTGATTTTTCCACAAACAGGATTCGCACCTACAACAGTTGATGAATGGAAAAAAGTTTTTTCAACGGCTAAGGATTATGGAATCAACCATTATCGGTTCCACACTTGTTGTCCACCAGAAGCTGCATTTACCGCCGCAGATGAGATGGGTATTTATATGTCTCCAGAACTTCCATTTTGGGGAACAATTCAGGCACCTGGAGAAGAAGGATTTAATCAAGAGCAGCAAGACTACTTAATCAACGAAGGATTTCAAATTTTGGACAACTTTGGAAATCACCCAAGTTTTGTTATGATGAGCATGGGCAATGAACTTTGGGGTTCCGAAATTCGATTGGATGAAATCATGGAAAAATATCATAATTACGATGATAGACATTTGTATACGGGTGGTTCAAACAATTTCCAGTTCTGTCCAAAAACAACTGAACATGAAGATTATTTTGTGGGAGTTCGATTTTCCAAAGACGCTCTTATTCGTGGAAGTTATGCACAATGTGACGCACCTTTGGGATTCATTCAAACTGATGTTCCAAATTCAAATCACAACTACGACAAATTTTTTGAAAGCTCATCAAAATCGGATTCAACAAATGAAGAAAAAGAAATTGAAATCCAATATGGTACAGGCGTAAAAAAAGTTAAGGCATCTGGAAACGAAGAAACATTTTTGCCAAACAAGCCTTGCATTTCCCATGAAGTTGGTCAATATTGTATGTATCCAAATTTTGAAGAAAACAAAAGATTTACTGGAGTTTTAAAGCCATACAATTTTGAGGAATTTCAAAAAAGATTGATTGATGCTGGAATGGAAAATCAAGCGCAAGACTTTTTTAGGGATTCATCACGATTGGCAATGCAGTGTTACAAAATGGAAATTGAAGCTCTTCTTCGCAGCAATGAAATTTCTGGTTTTCAACTTTTGGACATTCAAGATTTTACAGGACAAGGAACAGCTGTGGTTGGAGTTCTGAATGCATTTATGGAATCCAAAGGAATCGTCACAGGTGAACAATGGAGATCGTTTTGCAGTGACAAGGTTTTGCTTGCAGAGTTTGAAAAATTTGTTTGGACAAGTGGAGAAGGTTTTTCAGCAGATTTGATTTTTCACAACTACAGTGATTCTGATTTTGACGGTCAATTTATGAGCGCTTACTTAATCAACACTGAAGACAATGAAATTTTATATGAAGAAAATTTTGAAATCAAAAATCCAAATGGAGAAAAAAAATTCCGTGGAAATATTC
>JAZUEV010000499.1:0-4461 GCA_045640345.1 Treponema sp. | reverse complement strand
AAAAGTTTTACTGTTCAACCATCGATTTTGCGGGAAAGTTTTGAAAAAGGTGTATGTTTTGACGCAAATTCTGTACAAGGATTTTTGAATGTATGCGAAAGCGATTTGTTTATAACTCCTGATCCTTCAACTTTGTCCGTTTTACCATGGAGACCACAGCATGGAAGAGTTGCCCGACTTTATTGCAATATCAAGTATCCAGATGGAAAACCTTTTGAAGGGGATTCCAGATTGATTTTGCAAAATGTTATGAAAAAATGCCGTGACATGGGATATGATGTAAAAGTTGGTTCTGAATTGGAGTTCTATCTTTTTAAGGTGGATGAAACTGGAAAGCCTGTTATGATTCCAAGTGATTATGCAGGATATTGTGATTTGGCTCCATTGGACAGAAGTGAAAATGTCCGTCGAGATATTGTCTTGATATTGGAGCAGATGGGAATAACTCCTGAAGCAAGTCACCATGAATCAGGACCTGGACAAAATGAAATTGATTTTAAATATGATACAGCAATTCGAGCCGCTGACAATATGACCACATTCAAAAATGTTGTAAAAACTATTTCTGCCCAGGACGGTTTTTTTGCATCCTTTGTTCCAAAACCATTGGATGGTATGCCTGGAAATGGTCTGCACATGAATTTGTCTTTGTACAAGGATGGTGAAAACTGTTATAGCAAAGACAATGAAGAGTCACGATATTTTACGGCAGGTATTCTTGCTCACATCAGAGAGATAACAGCTTTCCTGAATATTTTGAATCAGTCATATAAGCGCTTGGGTGAATTTGAGGCTCCAAAATATGTGTCTTGGTCTAAGCAAAATCGTAGTCAGTTGATTCGTATTCCAGCAGCAACAGGTGAGTCATCTCGAATTGAAGTCCGTTCTCCTGATCCTTCATGCAACCATTATCTTGCTTTGGCTATGTTGATTGCATCTGGTTTGGACGGAATTGAAAAAAAGATGCCCCTTCGTGATGCTGTGGATTTGGATTTGTACAACGCAACTCCTGAACAGTTGAAAGATTTGGAGAAATTGCCGGAAACATTGGCAGAAGCGTTGGACTTGGCAGAGAATTCAGATTTTGTTAAGTCTGTTTTACCTGAACTTACTTTAAAATCTTATATTCATGAAAAGAGAAATGGCAAAGATCCAGAATTCTGGGAGATGTGATTTTTTATGGACAGTGTATTGATTATTAGCAACACTGGTTCAACCATGGGAATTATTTCCGACTTTATGAGGACGGAAAATATCTCTCGTATTGCTACTGCACAAAATGGTGCTCAAGCCCGTCGTTGCGTAACAGATTCTGACTTTGATTTGATTATTATTGATACACCTCTTGGGGATGAAATGGGTGATGAACTAGCTGTTATGGCATCAGAAAAGACCACCGCAGGAATCATTTTGATTGTGGATAATTCCATGGTCTATGAAACTATGGGCAAGGTGGAAGATTATGGTGTATTTGCTTTGTCAAAACCTACGACTCCCGAATTTTTTTATCAGGCTGCAAGAATTTTGACTGCCAATAGAAAAAGATTGAGGACTTTGGAAAATGAAAACACAAAGCTTCAAAAAAAGATTGAAGAAATCCGTATAGTCGATCGGGCTAAACTGGTTTTGATTCAGGTTTTGAAGATGACAGAAAATCAAGCTCAACATTATATTGAAAAACAAAGCATGGATCTTAGGCAGACCAGATTGGCTACCGCTGAAAATATTCTTAGGACTTATGAATAAGGATTGTCTCCTGGAATTTCAATTTTTCCAGGTCTCTACTGAACTTGCTCCATAAAAAAGTCACCCCCAGACATAATTGTTTGGAGATGACTGGAGGTGTTATTTTTAGAGATGTCCTTTATTTTTGTCCGTAGTAGGCATTTGGACCGTGTTTTCTCTGGTAATGCTTGGAGATGATGTAGTCGGGCAAAGGTTTGGCATCTGGATTTATAGCCAAAGTATTTGTTGCCATTTTGCAGACTTCTTCCAAAACTGCTGCGTTGTAGACTGCTTTTGCTGGAGTCTCTCCCCAACAGAATGGACCATGACCACCGACCAAAACCATGTTCACTTCGGATGGATTAAGATTGTTCTTTTGGAAATGGGACACAATCAAATTTCCAGTCTCTTTTTCATAGTCCTTTTCAACTGCTTCTTTTGAAAGATATGGAGTACAGGGGACTGATGTTTGGATGTGGTCTGCATGGGTTGTTCCAAAAAGAGGAACGTCCCTCAAAGCCTGTGCCCAACTAACTGCAAAAGTTGAATGTGTGTGGATGATTCCTCCAATCTTGTGACCATTGTTCATGCAGAATTCTTTGTAAAGAACTTGATGGGTTGGGGTATCGCTGGATGGTCGCAAAGAACCTTCCACAATTTTTCCGTCCAAATCCACAATCACCATGGATTCAGGAGTCAAATCTGGATAAGGAACTCCACTTGGTTTTATGGCAAACACACCCTTGTCAAAATCAAATGCGCTTACATTGCCCCAAGTGTAGAGAGCCAAATGTTGCTCCATAATTTCCATGTTTGCTTTGTACGCCTGGTCTTTTATGTTTTGATAGATACTCATTTTTTCCTCCATAAAAATTTAAAAGGGAATCGTTGGGAATTTAGGGTGTCTCTAAAAACTGCAATTCTTAGAGATGCCCATTCATTCGTGCCGAGGTCACTGAAAAAGTGTAAAACCTGTCATCCTGAACTAGTTTCAGGATCTCTAATTGTATAATATATCTATAGTTAATGAGATGCTGAAATAAATTCAGCATGACAAAATGTACTTTTTCAACAGCCTCATTCGTGCCGATAGGGGATTATTCATTTTGATGCCAATTTTTCAACAGGCAAAGCTTTTTTGTAATCAGCAAAGAATTTGTTGAATCCATCCACGTCGGACTGAACAGGGTTGTAGACTTCTGTTTTTGCAGTGGCGAACACTTTTTCGTTCAACCATTGGTCCAAGGATTGGTTGCTCTTGTCTGCCATATAACTTGCCAAAAGTGCCATACCCCAAGGACCACCTTCTCCAGCTGTTTCCATAATTGAGATTGGAGTGTGCATTGCTGATGACATGGCGCAAAGACCAGATTTTTTTGATTTAAAAAATCCTCCATGTCCTGTCAATTTTTCAAGACACACATTTTCCTGGTCGAACAAAATATCCATGCCGTATCGCAAAGTGGCAAGACTTGAAAAAAGTTCTGCACGCATAAAATTCTGTAGATTAAAGTTGCAGTTCTGTTTTCTCATAAAAAGTGGCGTGCCTGTTGGACAATCTGTCATGGATTCACCAGAAATATAGTTGAAAGGAATAAGACCTCCACAGTCTGCGTCTCCCTCAAGTGCGGCGTTCAAAAGTTTGGAGTACAATTCATCTTTTGTAAAATCAGCACCAAAAAGTTTTGCCGCTTGTCCAAAAAGTCCAATCCATTTGTCATATTCACCAGTACAATTGTTTGCATGGGCCATGGCTGTGTCTTTTCCATGGGGCGTGGTGACTATATCAATTTTTCCTGCATAAGGTCGGGACAAAGGTTTTTCCAGGACAACCATTGCAAAGACTGATGTTCCTGCTGAAACATTTCCAGTTTTTGGAGCAACCGAATTTGTGGCTACCATACCAGTTCCAGCATCTCCTTCAGGTGGACAAAGGGGAATTCCAGAAACCAAATCTCCATCCACATCCAAAAGTTTAGCACCTTCGTCACTTAAAATACCTGCATCTTTTCCAGCCATCAAACATTCCGGCAAAATCTTGTCCAAAGTCCAACCAAGGTTTTTGTCCGAAATCAGACTGTTGAATTTCTGGACCATGTTTTTGTTGTAATCCAAAGTGGCGGAATCAATAGGGAACATTCCAGATGCGTCACCGATTCCTAAAACTTTTTTTCCTGTCAAAATCCAATGGACATAGCCTGCCAGGGTTGTAAAAAAATCAATCTTGGTGATATGGGGTTCGTTGTTCAAAATCGCCTGATAAAGATGGGCAATGCTCCAACGCTCTGGGATTGGAAAATCAAAAAGTTCGGACAGTTTTTGTGATGCCTCGTTTGTGATACAGTTTCTCCAAGTCCTGAATGGAACCAAAAGATTTTTATCAGAATCAAAAGCCATATAACCATGCATCATGGCACTAATTCCCAATGCCTTGAGTTTTGTAATTTTGACTCCGTATTTATCCAAAGCATCTTTTTTCATATTTGCATAAGCTGTCTGAAGTCCAAGATGGATTTTTTCAAGAGGATATGTCCAAATGCCATCCGTGAAACTGTTTTCCCAATCAAAAGCTCCACTTGCGATGGGTTTTTTTGTAGAATCAATTAAAACGGCCTTGATTCGTGTGGATCCAAATTCAATGCCCAGAACAGCATTTCCATTTTCAATTTCTTGTTTTATCTGATTGTCCATATTGCCTCCAAAATTTGACAGTTCTAAAACTTTTTTACTTAATTA
>JAZUEV010000498.1:0-3237 GCA_045640345.1 Treponema sp. | reverse complement strand
GTTATGGATATTTCAAGAAAGATAAAAAATCTCCCATATATAAGTGCGAACCACATCTGACTCAGGAGGAAGCAAAAATTGATACCCATCTTCTGGCGAGCCAAAAAAATCTGGACGACAGGAACCTTGTTTTCGTTTGCCACTTGGGTGTAATGTTTGCAGCCATCAGCCATTTGTTGGGATGTTCTCCAGTTCAATTGTGGCAGGGATTTTTTGTTGCCCCCACATCGGTTACAGTCTTGGGAGCGGAAGAGCGTGTGCCAGGGGAGGTGGTCTTTAGGGTTCAACAGATGGGCGATGTAAGGCATTTGGTTTGTGGAAATGAAAATGTGTCCGCATCAGGTTTCTACGGAAATTTCACGGAGTTCTAAAATGGAAAAGGTTTTTATCAACGACGGTTGGCTTTTTACTGATGATTTTGATGAGAGACTTTTGTCTTTGACCGACTGTCAATGCCTAAAAAAAATCCGTCTTCCCCATACTGTTGTTGAAACTCCCTTCAACAGTTTTTCACCAAAGATTTACGAAAAGCTTTCCTTATACAAAAAAATTTTTGATGCAAAAAAAAGTTGGGCAGGAAAAAAAATCTATCTGACGGTTGAAGCCTCTGCACATTTTTCAAAGGTCTATATCAATGGAAATTATTTGGGATGCCATCGATGTGGATACACCGCCTTTACTTTCGATTTGACCGACCATCTTTTTTTTGACAGTCAGAATGTCCTTGACATCGTGGTGGACAGTCGTGAGGATTCCCCGGATGTAAAAAATCAGCCACCCTTTGGAGGTCGCATTGATTACATGACTTACGGTGGCATCTATAGGGAAGTTTATCTTGAAATAAAAAATCCTTTCCACATAGAGGATGTGACTGTCACAACAAAGAAAAACAAATTCTCTTCATCCATAAAGATTTCAGGTCCTGAAAAAAAAGGTTGCTGGATTAGTCAAAAAGTTTTGCCATCGGTTAACGCTCCTGTTCCTGTTGGTGCTGACAGTAATAATCCATGCCTTGAAATCACAAGCGGCGTTAGGGGGTCGACTGTTTTGACTTCCGCCATGGCAAGCGGTATTGCTCTTTGGACTTTGGAAAATCCAGCCCTATATGATTTGGAGACCCTTCTTTTGGATGAAGATGACAATGTCCTTGACTGTGTCCACACCAGGTTTGGTTTCAGGGATATCAGGTTTGACCAAAGTGGATTCTATTTGAACGACAAGAAAATCAAGCTCAGGGGATTGAACCGCCACCAAAGTTATCCTTATGTGGGTTACGCCATGCCAAAAAATATGCAAAGGGATGACGCCGACATTTTGAAATTTGAACTTGGTTTGAATGAAGTCAGGACAAGCCACTATCCCCAGAGCCAGCATTTTGTTGACCGCTGCGATGAGATTGGTCTTTTGGTTTTTACGGAGATTCCAGGCTGGCAGTACATTGGTGGTGATGAATGGAAAAATCAGGCAGTCCAGAATGTGCGTGACATGGTTAACCAATATAAAAATCATCCATCGGTTTTCATGTGGGGTGTCAGAATCAACGAGTCATTGGATGATGATGGTTTTTATGAAAAGACAAATGAAGCTGCAAGGTCATTGGATAAAACTCGTCCCACGGCAGGTGTCCGGTATCTTAAACACAGTTCATTTTTTGAGGACGTGTACACCTTCAACGACTTTAGCCATACAGGAAAAAATCCAGGAGTTCTTCACAAAAAGGATGTGACAAAATCAACTGGGGGATACATGGTCACCGAATACAATGGACACATGTTCCCAACAAAATCCTTCGACTGTGAATCCCATAGGACTGAACACGCCATCCGTCATGCAAATGTTTTGGAAAGTGTGGCAGCTTTTGATGAGATTGGTGGAAGCAGTGGTTGGTGCGCCTTTGACTACAACACCCACGGAGACTTTGGTAGCGGGGACTACATCTGTTACCACGGTGTGATGGACCAGTTCAGAAATCCAAAACCGGCGTCCGATGTCTATCGATCCCAAGGGGAACCTGATTTGGTCGGGGATGTTTTGACCGTAACTTCATCCATGGACATTGGTGAGTATCCCGGTGGATTAAAGGGACCTGCCTATATCATTACCAACTGTGACAGCGTTAAGGTCTTTATTGATGACATCTTCATAAAGGAATATAAAGCTTCAGATTCCAAGTTCAGGCATTTAAACCACGGACCGATTCTTTTGGACGACTGCATCGGTGACAGGCTTGTGGATGAGGAAGGCTACAGTCCAAAAGTCAGTAAAAAAATCAAAAGACTTCTTTTCGCCGCACAGCAATATGGACTGGACAATATTCCATTGAAATACAAAATCAGTGCCCTGAATCTTATGGTTTTCAACGGCATGAAATATGAGACCCTTGTTCAGGTCTACGGAAAATATATTGGCAACTGGGGTGGGGAAGCCAATGTGTGGAAGTTTGAGGGATACAAAAACGGTAAAATCGTAAGGACTGTCAAAAAGTGTCCCGGCGGAAACTCTTGTCTAAGAATTGATGTCGCAAGGACTAATTTGGTTGAAGACTCCAGCTACGACGTGTCCCTTGTTAGGTTTTCTGCTGTTGATGAAAATGGAAATCTCCAGCCCTATTGTCAGGAATCATTGTCACTGAAATGTGATGGGGCCGTTGAATTGATTGGTCCTGAATCCGTTAGCCTGAAGGGTGGCCTTGGTGGATGTTTTGTGAAGACCGTTGGAAAATCTGGAGACGGAAGCTTGGTTATAAAAGACTGGTGGGGCAAAAAAATCGTGGTGGATTTCCATGTGGAAAAAAAATGACAGTTTTTTTTCTTTTGATGACAATTTTTGTGCTTCCTCGGTGTCCCTGAAAAATTTGACCGCTGTTTTTGATGACAGTCAAATCGCAAACAAAAATTCCTTCACGGTTTGCTAGTTCACAAATCTTTTAAAAGTCGCTATACTGTTAGCCATGAAATCAACAAGCTCAAAATCCTTGGGACCTATTTTTCCTGTGCCCCAGGGTGAAAAAATTGTTATACAGGGTGCAAGGGAGCACAATCTCAAGAACATCAGTGTGGAGCTTCCCCGCAACAAATTGGTTGTGGTGAGTGGTCTTTCTGGAAGCGGAAAATCATCCTTGGCTTTCGACACTCTTTTTGCGGAAGGACAGAGACGGTACATGGAAAGTCTTTCCAGCTATGCCCGACAATTTTTGGGACGCATGGACAAGCCCGATGTTGATTTGATAACTGGTCT
>JAZUEV010000497.1:0-4619 GCA_045640345.1 Treponema sp. | reverse complement strand
TGACAAAATGGACTTTTTCAGCAGCCTCATTAAACTGTCGGGGGATTTTTTTTGTGTTTTTTCATCCAGATTGTAACAAAAGGACTTTCCGTAACTTTTATTGTTGGGGATTTCTTCCGAAAATGAATGTGGGTGGATAATATGAAGAAAATTGTTTTATTTTTGTTGGGGATTTTTTTGTCTGTAGCCACTTTTGCAGACGCACCATTGGTTAAAAATATTTTTCCCCAAAACTATGGAAACCTTACTCAACTCAATGAAACTTCCAATGAAAAAATCTGCAACAGTTGTAAATCCATCATCGCAGCAACAAAAAGCGACATAAAAAATGGAAGCGACTTTTCCCATGCAACAGTTTTTTTACAGAAAATCGATTCCCGCAAATTCTATAGGATTATTTTGACCCAGTGTCCATTGGAAAAATTGGATTTCCCCCTGCTCCAGTCCAACACCTACAGTGACAACGAATTTTTTTTGCTCAAGCATCAAAGCCACGGACTTGTACAGCTGATTGTGGAAGACAACGGTGACCATTTTTCAGTGGTGGCCAGCGATGTTTCAGGAATGTGGGTCACAAACAACAACGGTACATCCATTTACTTTTCCGACTTCCTGATTTTCGCCACAGAAGATTACACAAAAATCATCCACGCAAAAACCGAAGTTCCAGTTGCCATTGGTTCCACTTGGGATGGGCTTACAAAAGTCACATTCAATCCACGGGGGACAAATCTTTTTGGAAAACAGTCGGCCACTTTGACCATCCTTGAAAAAGATGAAAAATCCTTGGTAGAAATTTCCGCATCAGATTTTTTGGCAGATCCTCAGTCGCCACTAAAATACAGCATACTTTCAGCATTCGATAAGAATCCATCCACAGTGTACAAAGAAAATTCTTCAGAAAATCTTTTGACATTGCAGTTTAACTTTAAAATGGACAGGGCTTGGACAAGACGCATGGGAAAAATCAAAATAACCCAGGCCAACATTATTAACGGAGACAGCAGAACTCGTAACGATTATTTTGCCACAGACAGAATCGGTACAATCACCGCCGAAGCTTGGGAAAATGAATTTGAACTTGGCACAAAAGAGACTTCTTCATTTAGCCTGAAAGATTATAGTCTGGAAAAACAGGGCATCTATCTACCGTTCACCCAAGGCAAAAACTGTTACAGCTTTACAACCACCGAAATTATCAAGGCCAACAAGCACGATCTTTCCGTTGGTGAATTCAATTTGAAGATTTCAGGATACGGCTGGCTTTTTTAGATTTTAACAACGTTAGGTGAATGAAAACCCATTGATTATTGCCACGACACTCATTGGGGGCTGGTTGGTGATAGACGGATGTCCGATTGATTTTCGCCACGACACTTGTTGGGGCTGGTTGGTGATAGCATAAAGACCGATTAATTATAGCAACCAAACACATAGGGGGCGGAACAATCCGGTTTTTCTAAATTTAACAGTCAAAAAAATGTGTATCTGGAGATTTTTTATCGGTTATTTCCCAAATCCATCGTGTTTAAAATTTTCCACGACTTTCGTGATGATTTTAGTATTGGGATTGGATGGCTTCCACCAAATGGGACAATGTGAGGGGTTTTTTGAAATATTCTTTGACACCTAGTTTTTTACATTCGGTTTCTGTGTTGTCATCCTGCATGGCGGTTACGACAATTATAGACGGATGTCCCAGGGCATCACTTTCATTTAATTTTTTGCACAGCTTAATTCCATCGATTCCAGGCAAATCCAAATCAAGAATAACACATCTTGGTTGTTTCTGAACCATCAAAAGTCCTGCCTCAAAACCATCAAAGGCCTGAAAAATAACAGCGTCATCATCATGGGACTTGATATATTCAGCCATAACTTGATTAAAAGCTTTGTCGTCATCAACAATCAAAACTGTGTGAGGGGTAACAACAGTCTTGCTTTCACATTTATCCAAAAGTTCGGTAGGGACTTTCATGCCACGTTTTTCCATAAATCCAACCAAATCCTCTGGATAGACCCTGTACTGTCCACCAGGAGTTTTAAAGGCTTTAAGATAATCGTTACGAATCCAGTTTATAGCAGTCTGATTTACCACGCCACAAATATTTGCAACCTCAAGAGCGCTGTAAACAACTGGTCGTTGATTGATTGTATTTGGCACACCCCACCCCTATCAATTTTTTATACCAAAAATCCCGAAGCAAAAGGCCTAAAGATTTTTGACTTTTTGGAGATTTGTATCAGTATAGCACAAAATCTTGAATCTGCCTAGTAATTTTTTTTAAAAATTTCCCTTGTTGATTTTTGACTATTTTACCTGGAATGACCGATTGATAATTCACAGACACTTGTTGGGGGTCGGTTGGTAATAGCGTATGTCCGATTAACCATAGCGATGACACTTGTTTGAGGACAGTTAACAATAGCGTGCATCCGATTAACCATAGCAACGACACACATAGGGGTCCCGTCATTTCGACCGCAGTGGAGAAAATCTACGCAAGCCATCTAGGATGTCTTGCTATCGAGTTTTAGTTTTGCCACCAATGGGTGTCAATTTTTTGTTTCACAAAAAAATACTAAAACTCGTAGTCATTTCGGCGGTCTTGGAGAAATCTCAGGAATGACCGATTGATAATTCACGACACTTGTTGGGGACTGTTAACAATAACGTACATCCGATTGAATATTTACAGACACTCGTTTGGGGTCGGTTGGTAATAGCGTATGACCGATTAACCATAGCGATGACACACATAGGGGTCCCGTCATTTCGACCGCAGTGGAGAAATCTCAGGAATGACCGATTGATAATTCTCAGACACTTGTTGGGGACTGTTAACAATAACGTACATCCGATTGTTAATTTAACAACACTTGTTTAAGGACAGTTAACAATAGCGTGCATCCGATTAACCATAGCAACAACACTTGTTGGGGCGGCCGATTATGTTCATCCGTTAAAGGACTTCAAAAGCTCGCTGTAATACCTTTGTTCAATGCGGGACTGGGGGATGCCGGACTTTTCAATCAGATTTACCAACTGTTTCCGAAGCTTATCAGTAACATCAGGATTATCCGTTGGGGAAAGGATTTCGATTTCAAGAAAATGTCCCAAAGGTGGCACGTGGCAAAGTTCCAATGTGGCATCCAAAGAATCATCCAGTCCCTGGACTTTTTCCACAGGACAGCTCCAGTCCATTACATCCTTGTGTTTTTCTAGCCTGATTTCAAATCCATTGTCAGCCAAAAAAGACTCCAAAGGAAGAGCGTCACTCAATTCACACTCTTTTTCATCATTGACTTCAATTGCGGCACCGTTTTCAATCCTCTTTTCCTTCTTCTTGTAAGTCAAAATGATTTTTTCACCGCCATCACTTTTTTCACGGCGCACACGAATCTTTTTTTTGCCAGGAGCTCCCCAATATTTATCATCCCTGGTGACCGACCCAATGTAAGTGGCAAAGGAGTCCAGATTTTTTTTTACCGACTCCACATCATCAACCCAAGCCTTGATTTCAACTTCAAACATATATTCACCAAAATCTAAAAAAAAGTTTCAGACATATAGATTTTATTAACGTATACTTTCATTAAAATTATAGCATTTAAACTCTCTTTTTGATATAAAAAATTTTAGTTTTTTTATTCCACAGGCAAATCCATTCCATAATATGGAATTTCTGAACGAATTTCCAATATTCCTTTCAAAGGTTTATCAGAATATTTCAATATTTTTTCACGGTATTCAAAGCGGGTTTTTATATCATTAATTTCTTCTCGACGCTTTTTGGAAAGTTCCAAGAATTCTTCTGATTGGTCCAATCCTAGAAAGCGGCGATTCAACAAACTTGCTGCTATTCCTGTTGTTGAAGAACCTGTAAATGGATCCAAAATCCATGCATTTTCTTTTGTGGAAGCAAGAATAATTCTAGCCAACAAAGGAAGAGGTTTTTGAGTTGGATGTTTCCCACAAGATTTTTCCCATTTTGCAATCGATGGAAGGCTCCACAAATCACGCATCTGTGTACCGCCGTTAATTTCTTTCATTAATTCATAATTATAATAATGAGTAACTTTTTTATTTTTTCTTGCCCAAAGAATAAACTCTGTCGAGTGAGTAAAAAATTTACATGAAAGATTTGGAGGAGGGTTCGTTTTTGCCCATGTTACACAATTTAATATCTTGAAATCCAATTCATTTAACATTTGAGCAACTGAAAAAATATTGTGATAAGTTCCGCTAATCCAAATTGTTCCATCCTCTTTGAGTTTTTCCCGACAAAGTGAAAGCCATTTCCGATTAAATTCATTGTCTTTTTCAAAACCTTGTGATTTATCCCAATCACCTTTATTCACGGAAACCTGTTTACCACTTTGGACTGAAATCCCACCATTGGAAAGAAAATAAGGAGGATCTGCAAAAATCATATCAAATTGAAAATTGATATTAGGAAGCAATTCCAAGCAGTTTCCTTTTGCGAGAGTAAAATCTAAATTATTTGAGCGATAATATGGTTTAATTGAAATTTTTATGCCTTCTTTATATTAAACTCTTTTAAAATTGCATTCATTGAAAGCCAACGACCTTCACCATTTGGATAATTGCAATCCTC
>JAZUEV010000496.1:0-10836 GCA_045640345.1 Treponema sp. | reverse complement strand
ACGAGACAATCATTCTGTAGGTTATTTTAAAAACGATGTACTAGGAACCTCTAAAAATTGTAATTATTAAACGCAACTTTGAAAATTCTATGGTTAACGCCTTTCAATTCCAAGGTTTTAAGCTCGGTTAGGAATATGAATTATTCCGTGCAGCTATGAAAAGCATTTTTTTTGGATGTCCGTATCAACAAAACAGTTTTTATGCTATAATAGGTGGACATCTCAAAAATCTGTTGGGCATCTCAACATCTCATTTAGATGTCCTATATCCGAGGTATTATATGGAAGAAAATCTTGCTTGGACAGAGACTGGCAAAGAAACGATTCTGGAGACTGTGGTTTTTAAGGTCACAAGTCGTGAAAGCGTAGGTCCCAACGGTCAAAAGGGAAAATATATCGTAAACGAAGCTCGGGACTGGGTTTGCGTGATTCCTGTCGTGGAAAAAAAGTTTTTGATGGTCAAGCAATGGAGACATGGTGAACAGGCGTTGAGCATTGAATTTCCTGGAGGCGTAATTGATGACGGTGAAAGTCCTGAGGAAGGTGCAAGACGTGAACTTTTGGAAGAAACCGGGGCAATCGCTGGAGAATTGATTCATCTTGGCACTGTAAATCCAAACCCCGCTCTTTTTGCCAACCACTTTCATATCTACTGCGCAAAGGATTTGACTTTCACAGGCAAACAAAAACTAGACAGCGATGAGTTTTTAAATTATATGGAGATGGACCAAGAAGAAGTGATTTCCAAAATGGGGTCAAAGGAATTCCCTCACGCATTGATGGCAAGCGCCCTTTGTCTTTATATGGCAAGATTCAGATAAGGACATCTCCAAATCTCTCAACAAAAGATGTCCACCAAGATTTCCCCGTAGGAATTCAACGTCGGGCATCTTTTAAAAATTGAAGTCCCTTGAGATTTCTGAATCGTCTACATCTTCCGATGATTCGTATTCCGATTCCTCGCCTACGTCACTTTCTTCTAATATTGGCATCCGAGATTTTGGTCTACTTGATATATAGGAATATTTGTTTTCATTTTTCTTACTGAACCTGACCCCCAGTTCGACCTGATATGACCAAACCACCATATAAGGACAGCTCAGGCGATTGGTCCCAAGGTTTCCATAATCAACAGTACCTAAAAAGTTTGCCAACACTGTCCAATTTTTGTGGACTGGAAGTTCAGCACCAATCAAGGCTCCACCTCCAAACTCCAGATGGTGATATTCGTCGGACAAAAGATAGTTGAAATGAGGTCCCAAAGCAAAATTCAGTCGAAGATATTTCCACATGTCTGTCTGAAAAAGCACACCGTAATACAGATCAAATCCATAAAGCAAAACGGTTTTTGCCTTCTGCTCCATGCCGTTGAACGTATGCAACAAAGGATAATAGGCCGCAAGTCTTAGAATACTGTTAAATGGCTTCATATTCACAGTCTGCATTTCAAAATATGCACCAACCAAAGTATCCTGCCATACAAAGTTGCTTCTATTGAAGTCCTCTTGGTTCTGGATTCTGGTTACCAATGATGCGGCTAGACCTTCGTTGAACACGACAAAGGGTTTTTCCGAAATCTCAGGAAAGCCTGTCACAGGATTTATCTCATCCACATCCTGAGCAAAAACAGAAAATCCTGTAAAAATACAAATCAGGAAAAAAAGAACAGTTTTCTTCATGACCTCTCCCCATCAACCGACATGATACAGTTTGAGTGTGCGACTTCTGTTGAATTCGTCGGTCCATGTCAAGTAAAGTATGTTTCCACGAATATCCCATTCCGTCATCTTCATGCCACCGCCATCAATTGTAAAAATAATCACATTGTCCTTGGTGATGCATGTTCCGCTGTACAAAACCGCCGACCCTTTTTCGTCATAAAAACTAGCGGTAAACTCCATTGGAGAACCAGAATTAATGGTCAAGCTATCTTTCTGGTCGTTCATCCACACTCCGTACAAAGGGGACGGAATATAACAGGACACTAGAAAACTTGACACCAATCCAACAAAAGTCAAAACCAAAAGTCCAGTCAAAAATCTACCATATTGTTTCTTGAAAATCATTTTCACCAATCAACTCCTATAAAACAAAAATTATCAAGGCATCTAAAATTTCAATTTTTAGAGACAACCAATACAATCAAGTATGCTTATTCATTTCCAACAGTGTAACTTACTTTTCCAGGTTCGAATCCTTCTGGAGTTATAAGATAATATCCACCGTTGGCCGCGCCTCCCTTGATTATAACATTGTCATATTCGACTTTTCCAGGATACATTCCCTTACAGATAACCGTTCCGTCCATAGTTCCAGAAGCATCCATGCTGGCAGATGTATTTGTGTTTCCATCAATAAGGAAATAAACATCAGAATCACTTCCATTGATGTAGAATTCCGCATAGTTGGTGTATTTCATAATTACTCTTCCACCAAGTCCCTGCACACCTGCGTTATAGTACAAGTCGCCGCTGATTTTTCCTTGCACGGTTTCTGTTCCCAGCTTGTCAGTGTTTCCACTTTTGTGCATAAGGGTCAATTTTTTCTGGGAAGCCATAACCGTTTTATTGTATTCCCTCATGTATTGGTCATAGGTCAAAGCACCATAACCATATTCGCTGTCAGAATAATTGGCACCCTGGGCAAAAGAGTTGAGGGACAAAACCTTGTAATAATAACGGATACCAGCCTTGGCCACATCGCTTGAGTCAATGTATTCACATTCGGTGACAGGCGACTCTGTTATTTTTTTGTATCCAGAATCCTCGGTTGTGGAGCGATAGACAAAATATCCACCTTCTGCACCACCATCAGGAGATGACCAAGTGATTTTTACAGGATATACACCTGAAGAATTTGCCTTGGACAAACTGTCTGTCCATTCAGGAATTTTTGCCCTTCTTGTTACAGATAGATTTGTCGCAGAGTTCGGACATGGAGCAAAGACATTAGAAGCCTTGGATTTTACAGTCCCTTTTGTGGTTTGGATAATATAGTATCCATACACTGGGACTTCCACTGAATAATATCCATTTTTTGTGGAGCCCAATGTAAATGGAATATCCACATCCACTTTATCGGGAGAGTTTCCACCAAAGATTTTATAGCCATACACATTGTAATTTGAACTTAAACCAGAATCCAAAGGACAATTTTTTTCACCAAGGGCGGCTGCAAATTTAATTGTGGCTGTCGTTCCACTTTTTGAGACAGAATAATCAGATGGCGCTCCAATAATGAATCCTTCGGCTGGGTCCGATGAGCCAGGTCCAGAATCAGATGTCGGTCCTTTGACCAAGGTTTCCCCGCTCCCGGTAAAGGCAAGTATGTAATAATAATAGTAGACATTTGGCTTAAGAGATTTTTTGTCTTCATAGCTTGTGGCTGTGGTGTCGCTGGCAATAAGATTGAAAGATGAATCCACGGAGCTGGTTCTATAGATTGCATAATGACAATCCCCTGCCCCTGACACCTTGTTCCAGGAAATCTTGATTGAACTGTCGCTGTCTCCCCTTCCTAAATCGACTTTCACGCCAGAGACTCTTGTGGGTGCACCTTCCTTAAGGGCATATCCCAAAGCAAGTCCTGATTTTACACTTTCCTGGCCACTAGAGTTCACCGCTGTCACAGAATAATAATAGTCCACCCCTTGTTCCGATGCGGCCACTTTGTCATCGTAGTTTGTAATTGCTGCGGAAACTGTAGCAACCAAAACATCGTTGTATCCTTTGGAATCCTTTGTCCTATAGATTTTATAGACAGAAGCTCCCTTCGTGGTATTCCATTTCAGAGCAATTTTTGTGGAACTTTCACCACATTGGGCAACCAGATTGGATGGCGGAGCAAAAAGACGACCTTCGCTGGAATAGGCAAAAACGCTGGATTCATATTTTTTGAAAGAGTTTTCCGCACTCACCCTATAGAAAAATCTGTAGTCGTATTCTTCAGAACTATAGTCTGGGTTTTCCAAGATGACATCAGTAAAAGAAGTGTCAGTAATATACGAGGATGAAACCAAACTGTTTTTGGAAGATGGAATCAACGCAAAGTCTTCGTCCTCAGGAACTTTTTTTTCAGGGTCAGTTAGGATTGCTCGTTCAAGTCTATAGGAAGCGGCTCCATTTACAGCACTCCATGAAACTTGAATAATTTTTTGAGACATTCGACTGGAAGCAAAAACCTGTTTCGGAGAATCCAGCTGTGTGATTTCTTCCGGTTTATAAAAAAGATCCGAAAGAGTTGACAACGCATCCAATGAGTCCATGGGAATTTTTGATTGGAACATCTGATAGCAGGAACTTAAGATGGTACTTCCAAAAATCAACGCCGTCAAAAAAATGGAGCTTAAAAATCTATCAATCTTTTTCATCTTACCACCATCCATAGTTTGAATTATAAACCACAGCACTTTCATTATATTCTTTTATACCTTTGTCGTGGCTTTCACCCAAAGTATAAGGGAACCATTTTTTGAATTCATTTTCGTTGCTGCTGGTGATTTCTTTTATAACCGTTCCATTTTTCTTGATGGTTAGAATGTGCGACAAAGTACACCAAACCAAATCTTTCCTTTTTGATTCGCCGACACTGAATGTAACTGTTCCACTATAGGATGAAAGTCCCGAAGAATGTTCAACAGTTATGGTCAATTCAGGAAGACAATACAGTGTGTTTCCATCCATAATGAATTCCGTTTTAGGCGTACTTGGAATTTTCAAGACAAAGGCTGAATTCAAGGCCGATGAATTATCTTTTGTTCCTCCTCGGAATATGTGTTTGTAATCAGCATTACCGCAGCCCCAACTTCCATCTTTTGAACTCTTATTGTGAGTGACTCTAAATTTAGTTGGCTCCACACCTTCAGTTTCAATCTGACCATAACAATATCTATCTCCACCGCCATCGATTCCAGCCTGATAGACTGCATCTGCAATAATAAGGTTCACAGCCCTAGCGAATTCCACGTCCGTAATCTGTCTACAACCAAAGCAGTTTTCAGCATCATCGGCGTAGCTGGCAACCACAGTGCTTTCTTCCACAAATCCTTTTTTCATGGAAATGGAGTTTTCTTCATCCATGTTTCTTTTGACTTCAATCTTTGCAAAATGCCTATAGTCCCTAAGCACCTTCAAAAGTCCATCGTAATAATCCACGCCCCTCATGGACTCAGGTTTTACCGCATCCAAGCTGACAGGTCTTATGGTATAACCGTTGTTCAGTTTTGCACCGTTGGTTGTGGCTCTGATGTTTAAGCCTGGAGTGATTTTATCAACAATTGTTCCATCCAGACCGATTTCCGCCAAAGTAATCCAGTCGGGACCAAAGTCCAAATTTTTTATGGCAAAAATATACTTTGAATCGGAATCAGGACCCAATGCTTTTTCTCTTTCATCCCAAAGATTCCAATAGAATGATTCCGAAAGACCATCTTCGCCAACCCCATTATCAGTTCTGAGGTTCACCGCAAAAGCATATCCCTTGTTCATTGGTTCCTTAAGTTTTTTGTCCTTGGTAAGAGGATCCACAAAACCGTCCCTCACATATTCAGCAAAAGCATCCTCAATCACTGGGGTAACGGCAGGTGAATAGCTAACCATGAAGTCAAAACTATCAGTCCTTTCGCCTGGGGCAGGTTTATAGATAAATACATTCTTTTCGCTATATCTTTCAACTCTTGAGTCAACAATTTTCACATAATCCAGTCTCTCGCTTTCATTCACTATATCTTTTTCATGTTTACGCACCATAAGATATGGAGTCAAAGTTTTATTACCAAGGTACTGCGGGTCGTAGCTTATATAAATCTTGTCTGGACTTTCAGATTTGCTGGCGTGTACATTATGTCCATAACCAATGCAGCTTCCTATAGGATTGATGGTCAAATCGTTGGTATTTTTATAGTTGATATCTTCTATCGTATCAAAAATTTGTCCCTCGTCCCCTTCCGATTCAAAAGTCTGGTCTCTCATTGGATAGACAGAATATCTAATCGGCAGTCCCCAACCAAGTTTTTCCTGATTCTTCTGCCACTTGCTGGTTTTGTCCACCGCTTTCATCTTTTTGTCCACCAAAGTATAGACTCCATCGCTGTAGCTTACGGACACACAGTTATTGTAGGATGATTTTTCCAAAAGTTCACCAGAAGCATCGACGGTATAGACATCAACCGACGTACTGTTGTTGATATTTTTTGTGTCGCTTATGGATCTTCGAATGCAATATTTCAATGCGCCATCAACTTTCTTCCATGTCAAAACAATTTGGCTTTCGGAACTTGCAACATCTACAGTTGGATGTGTGGCGGCTGGTCCCAATAGATAGACACCTTTGCTTTCCTCTGTAGAATCCAAATCGTTGCTGGCAACAACCTTCATATTCCTTATCTTTCCTGAAATACTTGCGTCGGAGGCATCAGGAACAGTATAGGAATAATGTATCTTTCCTAATTTATCTGCATAATCGGATTTAGAGAATTCGGAAACAAGTTTTCCATCAAAATAGACCTTGTAGTTTTCCGCTTTCTGAACAGGATTCCAGTCCAAATGGATTTTATCGTGACAAAGTTTGGACTGATCAAAAATCAATGAAGGAACACCCAAAGTATAGCCAGTCAAATCATCATTGCAGCTGAACACTTCACTTTCATCGGTTCGTTTTGCCTGAAGAATGTATGAATAACTTTTTCCACTTTCCAGGCCACCAATCTCAACACGAAGTTTTTTTCCACTTCCATATTCATATTCAGATGATTTCACCGTTCCAACAACAGTTGACCCGTTCATAACAGTGTAATCAAGATTATCCGATTCCGCATCCCATTCAACGATAATCTTGTCCTTATATCCGTCCAAAATTCTTGCACCTGGGAAATATGGTTCGGCAGGATCTTGGGAAACATGGATTTTTCCTGGAACAATAACTTTTTCAAAAGCCTTGGTCAAATCAAAATTTTCATCCCCAGAAGAAGGAATCAAATAGAATTCATGGTAATAGTTTCCAACCCCTCCGAAAACGGAACTTTTTTCAATATCCAAATTCAAGACAAACTCATTCAGGGAAGCAAGGGTGTCAAAGAGTCTGTTTTTTTCATCCCTAGCCTTTACAACAGAATTTTCTTCATATTCATAGCGAGTTTTCAGGATAAATTTAAATCGATTTTCCGCTCCCAGATTGTCCCAGACCACCGCATAGGAAATATCCCCCCCAGTTTTTTTGGATTTGTCCTGGTTAAAGCTATAAACAAGTTTTGGTATTTTCACTTGAACATTAGGATAAGCCCAACCTTCTGCCAAGGAGACCGATGACTCGGATGTGACAGTCTTTGAATAATTGTCCACATAGCTTTGGATTTTGTATTCATACTTTACACCACGAAGCAGACCGGAAGATTCAACATTGTCATTCCAAACAACAACAGAGTCTGCTTTATAATTCGCGAAATAAGAAGAAGAACTTCCCCCAGTGGTTGTGCCGTCGTAATAAAGATGCTCAACCAAAGTTTCCCACTTCTCGTCGCCAGAAACTCGACGGTAGATTTTGAAATACAAAGGATATTCCTCAAAGGACGTTCCCAGAGA
The DNA here is from genome assembly GCA_045640345.1 of Treponema sp. Classification (GTDB taxonomy): domain Bacteria; phylum Spirochaetota; class Spirochaetia; order Treponematales; family Treponemataceae; genus Treponema_D. Next base: position 3,259 of record JAZUEV010000496.1, on the reverse strand, counting down.
GTCGGACTTTGAAACAAAGGATTTTTCAGGCAAAGTAAATCGTAATTCAATCCTAGATCCAAAAGTTCCCTGACTTGCAGTAAGATTTTCCACAGCACTAGGTCTCATACTTGCAACAGTGGTTTCATCCATTCGATCGCTGGTTTCAACATCATCCTGAGAACTTACAATATAGGCTTCCACTTCATAAAAATAATTTGTGTTTGGTTTCAATCCACCAAAGACCACTGAAGTTGAACTAGTGACAGAGCCATCAACAACTTTTGTTTGCACCAATTGGTTATTTAAATAACAGTTCACATTATATCGGACCTGCTCCTGGTAGTCTTCCACATTTTCCATATACCAATAGATTTCAGACTTCAAGTCTCCATTTTCTTCTGTGCTTTGAATGTCCGACAAAATTGGAGATGCCAAGGTCGTGCCTTTGACAGTCAAACTCAAGAGAGATTCATTGTTTTTATAATCCACGGCGGATACTTTAAAATATCGGGTGACTCCAGAAACTGCGGGATATTCGTATCTGGTTTCCGAACTTTCGGCAATTTTTACAAAAGTATCAAAGGGTGTGGATGCAGCATAAATAAAATACCTGGTAGCATCTTGTTGTGCCTGCCACGAAAGAACAATTTTTCTTTTTTGACCTGAGGACGCCAAAACATCTGTTGGAGCGGTCACTTGTCCAATCACAGAAATATTTCCATCAGTTCCAGCAAAATCACCAGGATAAGGAAGAAGCTCGTTTTTACATCCAGCAAAAAAAAGCACCACAAAAAAAATTCCAAAAAGGCTTTTCTTTAAGATTCGTTCCATAATCTAATTATACCACCAGATGATAAGATTGTCGAGTTCTTGGGATTAAAGACGTTCTTTAATATGAGGGGAAACCATTAAGATCGCAATTTCTAAAGTTTTCAATGGACATAAAGGGCATTTCTAAAAATTGTAATTTTAGTGGTTTTCATAAAAAAATACCCCTCTTACTTTTATCAGTAAAAGGGGCAATGCAGATTCGCTATATCTGGGCATCTCTAAAAATTATTTCTCAGAGACTCCCATTTATTTTTATCTATTTGTGCTGAATGTACCGTACTCAACATCTGGACTATAGACACCGTCTCTATATTCTCCACTGATTGATGGGATTTCCATCTTCATACCTGGGAGGATAAGGTTTGGATTGTCCCTTTCAGGAATATTGTCCTTGTTTGCTTCGTAAAGGTTTTCCCACAACCATGGATTGTTGTAAACATAAGAGCGTCCTGAAATATTCCAGAAACAGTCTTTTGATTCAGCCCATGGACGAACGATGTAGAACTTTGGAAGAACAGACATTTCGTGGATATCTGCCAATGCATCCAAAACTTTGTTTGCATCTGCGATAGCTTTTTCATACTGTTCTGCTGTGTAGTCATCCAAAGCCTGTGCATAGTAAGCCTTTGCTGCATCGAATGCGATTGGGAAGTCACGGGCTGCGTTGATTGATTCTGCGTAGTCCAATCTTTCCTTTGCTGCGGCAATTGCTTTTTCTGCATCACTTCTAGCAATCAAATTAGCCAAGTAATCATCGCTCAAGATGTTCAAAACTTCTTCGGCATCGTCAGTTGATTCTGGATAATCTCCATCTTCAAATTCCTTCAAAGCTTTTTCGTAATATGCCAAAGCACTCTTGTACTTGTCATCATCGGTTCCCAAGCCCAAGGATTCTGCATAGTCCAATCTTTCTTTTGCTGCTGCCAATGCTCCTTCAGCGGCTGACTTTGCTTTTTCAGCTTCAACTTGGTCAAGCATTGCATCGATTGCTTCATCGGAAAGAAGGTCTGCAACCTTGTCAGCATTTTCCTTTGCACCTACATAGTCTTCATCAGCAAAGTCCTTCTGAGCTTCTCTGTAATATGAAAGTGCTTCGTTATATGGCTCGAAACTTGAATCCAATCCAGCGGCATAAGCGGCAGTCAATCTTTCACGTGCTTTTGAAATTGCTGCTTCAGCATCTGCCTTTGCCTTCATGTTCTTAACAGTCTCTGGGTCAAGAAGTTCCAGAACTTTTTCAGCATCGGTCTTTGCAGTGTCATAGTCACCATTGTCGTAGGCATCCTTTGCATCTGCATACAAACTTACAGCTTCCTGATAGTCCTCGTTCAATGGGCTAAGTCCGATTTCCTTTGCATTGTCCAAAGCGTCCTTTGCCTTTGCCAAAGCTTCCTCAGCGGCTGCCTTCTTTGCTGCCAAGATTCCATCGATTTCTTCAAGAGGAAGGAGTGCCAATACCTGGTCGGCGTTGTCCTTTGCTTCTTCATACTTGCCGTTGTTGAAATCCTCTACAGCCTGATTGTAGTAGTCCAAAGCGTTCTTGTAGTTTTCATCGTTTTCGTCCAGACCAGCAGATTTTGCATAGTCAAGTCTTTCTTTAGCTGCTTCGATGGCATCCTTTGCGGCCTTTTCCTTGTTCTGGGCTGCCTCTGCTGCATCCTTAGCGTCCTGCAATGCTTTTTCAACATTTGCATCGCTGAGCAAGTCCAAAACCTTCTTAGAATTTTCCATTGATTCAGGGTTCTTTCCTGCCAAGAAATCTTCCAAAGCCTGGTCGTAAGCATCTTTTGCTTCCTTGAACAATGGATAAGATTCATCCATTCCAGCTTTTTCTGCCTTGTCCAATGCTTCCTTTGCTTTTGCCAAAAGTTCTGCCGCTTCCTTTGTTTCCTTCAACTTGGCAAGCAAATCGTCGTTAAGGATTTCGTTGACCTTTTCGGCATCAGCCTTTGCTTCCTTGTATTCATTGTTTGCAAGTTCGTCTTTTGCTTTGTTGTAAGCTTCGAGAGCTTTCTTGTAAGTATCTGAATCCTTGTCGATTCCGTTCTCTTCAGCCTCATCCAATGCTTTCTTTGCATTTGCCAAAGCATCTTCCGCAGCCTTCTTTGCTTCATCCACAGACTTTGCAATGTTGTCATCTGAAAGCAAATCCAAAACCTTGTTGCAGTTTTCGATAGTTTCAGGATACTTGCTGTCTGCGAAATCCTTCTGTGCCTGTTCATAAGCATTCTTTGCATCGTCGTACAATGGATATGTATTGTCCATTCCAGCTTTTTCTGCCTTGTCCAATGCATCCTTTGCCTTTGCCAATGCCTGTTCAGCTTCCTTCATTGCAAGAATATTCTTTACAGTGTCACCGTCAAGAACACCCATTGCGTTTTCAGCGTTTTCCTTTGCAGAAACATAATCGCCATTGTCAAAATCTTTTACAGACTGGTCATAGAAA
>JAZUEV010000495.1:0-3690 GCA_045640345.1 Treponema sp. | reverse complement strand
AATTTTTCACTATCCTCTTTATCAAGAATCGAAAATTGCATGCTTTCAGATTTTGTCTCGTCAGAATAAAAAAAAGTTTTGCCAAGAATTTCTTTTTCGGTCCAAGGAATATTTATTTTTTTCAAGTCCTTTTCCGTCAATTTTTTTTCTTCAAGACTATAAATTTTAAAACCTTCCACTGTATCAAAAATAACAAAATTGGTATCCGCAAAAACAAAATTTCCCCAACGATAATGGGAAACCGTTTTCTGAAGATTTTTCTTTGTTTTTATTACATCACCAATTTTTTTTGAATAAACAAGTTCTCCGTTTTTATACACAGAAAAAAGATGGTCCTTGTTTTTATAATTTTTTGACAGAAATCCAAAACCACCGTCAAGTGTAATCAAAAAAGACGAATCCGTGGAAAGATAGAATTCCTGAAAAGACTGGTCGATTTTCCACAAAAGATTTTTGTTGTCCAAAAGGTCAAAACACTCTGTCGTATTTTTATCAAAATCAGAAACAACAATAAAATTTTCGTCAGCAGATATTTTTTCAATATGATTCATCGGCAACAGAGGCTCATCACAAAATCCGTGTATTGAAAAAATCAAAAATAAAAAACAAGAAAACAATCTTTTTAATTTAAAAATCATTTTAATCTGCCAAAACTTTTTTCTTTCCCCATTCCTTGATTAAATTTTGAGGGTCTTTTTTTGTAAGAACTTTTGTCAAAAGATTTGAACCATGGACAAAGACTTGGCTCAAAATAATTTTTTCATCAGGAGTGAAGGATCCCAAAACATAATCAGCCACATTTCCGTCCGATGGTTTTCCAACACCAAAACGTAGTCTCCAAAAATCAGCAGTCCCCAAAACATTTTTTGTTGAACGAAGCCCATTGTGTCCGCCAAGTCCACCGCTCCATTTTAAACTGATTGTTCCAATTGGCAATTCAATTTCGTCATGCACGACCAAGACATCAGATGGTGGAATCTTAAAAAATCTTGCAGCCTCACCAATGGCATCACCACTTAAATTCATATATGTCAAAGGTTTCATAAAATAAATTTTTTTTGGTGCGTCACTTGGAATTGGAAAAGAACCGTCGTCCCTTGTTTTTAAAAGTCCACACTCAGCCATCCACTTTGCAGCCACATCGTAATCAACACAACAAAAGTCGGATTTATATTTTTGACTCCACGAAAGTTTGGACGAAAAAGGTAAACTGTTTTCAAAAAGCCAAGCCACATTGTGACGGGTGTCCGCATATTCACGACCATAATTTCCAAGGAAAGCAATCAACTGAATCATTTGTTTTCTCCAGATTTTTTTTCGGATTTGATTATTGGCGAAAGTTTTTCTCCCAGATAAAAAATCATCATAATCAAAATTGCGGGAATATATTGTCCAAGCAGGATGCACAATAAAGTTCCAACCGTCACAATCAAAAAGTCCAGCTGGATTTGACCTTTTATTAAATTCGCCAAAGCAAAAAGAATGATTCCGTGACCGACCAAAAGATAGGCCACAAAATAAAGCACCAAGGAAATTGCCTTGAACACATCAAAAACATTTTCACTGTTTTTTCCAGCCACTTTTGAAATTCCAAAAGCCACTAAAACCAAGGCCAAAGACAAGGCACATTTTATTAAAATTTTTTTACCGCTTTGAGTTTCCAGACTCTTTCTAATTTTTGAAAACATGATTCCTCAACCGTTTTTTGAAAGAAAATCTTTGAAATCCAAAAGACTGTCAAAAATTTTCCAACAGATTTCTTCCATTTCTTTATCGGCAGAAATTCGGTCGGGTATCATAACACATTTTAAACCTGCGGCGTAGGCGGACTTTATTCCATTTGGACTATCCTCCAGGGCAACACATTCACTTGGATCAATGCCTAATTTTTCGCAGGAAAGTCTGTAGATTTCTGGGTCGGGCTTGGAATGTTTAACCTGGTCTCCAAAAACAACTACATCAAAATATGGCTCCAATGATGATTTTACCAACAAATTTTGGGCAAAGTTTTTGTGAGAGGATGTGGCGACCGCTGTTTTTATATTTTTTGATTTTATATATGACAAAATTTCTTTTGTTCCTTTTTTAAGTGGAACACCTTTTTCATTCATATAATCCGCCGACCAATCTGAAGTGTATTTCCAAAAAAATTGCGCATCGAAATCCTTGCCATAAAAATTTGTCATCAATTCAAAGGCATCGGTTTGGGAAAGTCCCAGACATTTTTTATGGACCTCCTGGATTTGAGAAATATTCATTTTTTTTGCGGCAACTCTCCAGGCTTCTTCATAAACCAATTCGCTGTCCAAAAGCAAACCGTCCACATCAAAAACAAAGGCAGATATTTTTTCCATAAACTCAACCAAGGATGTCCAATTCTTTTTTCAGCTGCTCTGGACTTTCAAAATGGATTCCACGAATTCCCAGACTTTTGGCGGCGTTGACATTTTCAATTTTGTCATCAATAAAAACAGTTTCGCTTGGACTTGCATTTTCCGCCATCAAAATAAGTTTCCAGAATTCAGGATCGGGTTTGGAGATGCCCATGAAATTTGACGCATAGGTTTTCTCGAACAAAGCATAATCACCCCGCTCCAAATGGATATGATAATAAGCTTCCGTCGTATTTGTACCGCAGACCACCCGATGTCCCTGTTTTTTAAGAACCTGGATTATATCGACAGTCCCATCAATCAATTTTGGATGAAAAAGCCAATGCCACCAATCGATTTTCACGTCTATTCCTGAGCGTTGTGAAAAAATCTTCCAAAATTCCTTTGAACCGATGACACCATTGGAGGCAAGCACAAACAAATCTTCATCCTGTTTTTTACCTCTGCACCAATTTTTAAAATCATCTTCGGAACAATCCAAAATCTTGGCTATCTTTCCAATTTCGTTTGCAGTATTAGTGACCACGCCACCCATGTCAAAAATATAAAGCATCAGTCTCCAATCTCCACTGCTTCCATAAGGTCGGAAAATTTTTCAAGTTTTGCCACATATTTTTCCACTTTTCCAAATCCATAGCTAGCCCAGATAAATTGAACTCCCGCCTGCTCACAAGCGTCCCTGTCACCCTGGATATCTCCAACATAGACAGGATTTGACAACTGATTTCTCTGAACCAAAAGCTGAATATTTTCTGCCTTGCCCTTTCCAGTTCGACCGTAACATTCCCAGTCTTTTATATAATCAGTGAGTCCCGTTTTTTCCATCATCAATTGGACATAACCGTCCTGACAGTTGCTCACCACAAAAAAATTCGTCACCTGGGTCAACTGCTTGATTGTGTCAACAACTCCAGGATATGTAATGTCCAGACTGTTTTCGTTGAGGGCGATATGCTCTTCGGTACAACAGTTTGCCAAAACAATCTCCCTTTGTCTATCATCCAGGTTTGGCCAAAGATTTTTTGCAATAACATCCATGGTTTTTCCAAACTGCTGCTGCAAGTCCTGTGCATTGACTTTTTTTGCAGGCATCCTCACCATTTCAATCGCCTTGTTCCATGCCATTGCCACAATGCCAGTCGTATTCCAAATTGTGCCATCAATATCCAAAATTATTCCATCATACTTGCTTGCTGTTTTCATGGTTTAATGATAGCACAGTTTTTCAAATTGTCAATTATAGGCCTTCACTAAAAATTTTAATTGGAGGAATGTGGAGTTTAAATTTATAGCATAG
>JAZUEV010000494.1:0-3551 GCA_045640345.1 Treponema sp. | reverse complement strand
GTGCCTGACTGTTCGGTAATGATGATGGGAGATGAAGAAAAGATAAGACAGACCGTGGTGATTCTTATAGACAATGCGATTAAGAATTCAGACCCTGGCTCAAAAATTGAAGTGTCCGTCGAAAAAGATGGAAAAAAAGTTTTGTTGGTCGTCTACAATACGGGACATGGAATACATGAGGATGACCTTAAAAAAATTTTCCGTCGTTTCTATCGCTCCCAGTATTCTCGTTCAAAATACAACGAGGGTAGCGGACTGGGACTTTCAATTGCAAAGGCCATAGTCGAAAGTCATCATGGGAAAATCATTGCGGAAAGTGAAGTCAACAAATATGCCCGTTTTACTGTCGTCCTTCCACTGTGACGCTATGCTCGACCGTTGGATATGTGTGGGTGTCGAGGTCAAAAAAAATGAATCACTGAATAATCTGTTTTAATTTATGGGAGTCTCTAAAATTGTAATTTTTAGTGACAGCTTTGAAAATGCGATGCTTAAAGCCTTGCAATTTTAAGACTTTAAACTCGGTTAGGAATGTGAAATATTCCGTACATCTATAAAAAGTATTTTTAGAGATGCCCTATTTACTGCACTAGAAATTTAGATTCGATATTCTTCCTAAAAAACACACGGATTTGTTCGCATCTAACGATGCTCACGGATTGGACATGACAAATGAAATGATTCGTGTCGATGGGGTAAATACTCCAACGCTCACATCGTAGTTCATTCATTGGGATAATTTTTGGTATACAGATAAAAGTCGTGAGGGACGTTAACCCCGAACAAATCCGTTTGTTAAAAAATTGATAAATGTTTTTGTCCTTCCTAAAATATTTTTTATAGTAATGTTTAATAATGCGTTAGACTTTTTTTAGATTTCCTGTTGCGATTTTGTGGATTTTTTTTCAAAATTTTACCGATAAATAATTGAATACCGTCCTAAAAATCTTTTCCACGCTTGATTCGTGCCGATGGGGTGTCATTCGTTGGAACAGTTTTACAGTGGAGTAAAGCCAGGAATCGTTTGTCCCGGTCTTTAAGAATCATAATGGGAGTCTCTAAAAATTGCAATGTTAGGGACAACCTTAAACCCGTTAGGGATATGAAAAATTCCGTGAATCTATAAAGTGTATTTTTAGGGATGCCAAGAATTCCTTGGGATTTCTCAATAAAAGTGTGACTTTTGTATTTAGACCTTGAGGGATTTTTTTTATTTTGATAATATATAAGTAACTGGAGTCTCTGAAGATAATTTTTTGGAGTCAGCCTGGCATCCCAGTGAAAGGATTTTGATGCCGTAATTTTGGGTCCCCTGAACCAGGATCCTTGCAATAGAGGTCTCTCAATGATAGAAAGAAACGCAGGATTTGCAAATTTGTCAGCCGGATATCTTTTTCCGGAAGTAGCCAAGAGAAGACGTGAGTATCAGGCTCAACATCCCGACGCTAAGATTATCAGCCTTGGAGTTGGCAACACAACAGAACCTTTGACTCCACACATCACCAGTGCCATGGTTTCCTATGCAAGAGGTCTTGGGACAAAAGCTGGATACTCTGGATACGGAGACGAGCAGGGATTGACAGAGTTGAGAAGCAAAATCGCTGAAGTCGTGTACGCAGGTCTTAGTCTTTCTGCCGAAGAGATTTTTATTTCTGACGGTTCAAAATGTGACATTGCAAGAATCCAAACCCTCTTTGGAAAAAAGACTCCTATTTCTGTTCAGGATCCTGCCTATCCGGTATATGTGGATGGAAGTGTCATCGTTGGAGCCGCCGGAAAAAGTGGAAAAAAGGGATACAAGGGAGTCACATATCTTCCATGTACCGCTGAAAATAATTTCTTCCCTGATTTGACAGCCATCAAGCCTGATTCCCTTATCTATTTCTGTAGCCCCAACAATCCAACTGGCGTCGCATGTACAAAGACACAGCTGAAAAAGTTGGTGGATTATGCAAATGAAAATGGATGTATAATCATTTTTGATTCAGCATATTCGGCTTTCATCAGGAACGACAAGCTTCCAAAGTCAATCTATGAAATCAAGGGCGCAAAAAAATGTGCCATCGAGATTAACTCTTTCTCAAAGCTTGCTGGATTCACTGGCGTGCGTCTTGGCTGGAGCGTTGTTCCAAAGGATGTCAAATATGCAGACGGTTCTTCCGTTCGCGACGACTGGAACAGGGTCATGACCACATTGTTCAACGGAGCAAGCAACATTGCCCAGCATGGTGGATTGGCAGCTTTGGATCAAGAGGGAATCAAGGAAACCACTGATTTGGTGGACTATTATCTTGAAAACGCCCATCTTATAGAACAAGCATTGAAGGGAAAGAACTTTGCAGACGCTGGTGTAAAGGTTTACTACACTGGAGATTCTCCATATCTTTGGGTCAACTTCCCTGGATGGAAGAGTTGGGACATTTTTGACAAGATTCTTGACGAGTGCAACGTGGTGACGACTCCAGGTTCAGGATTCGGTCCTGCTGGTGAAAGCTACATCCGTTTCAGTGCATTCGGTCACAGGGAAGATGTTCGTGAAGCCTGCAGAAGGTTGAGCAAGCTTGTTCTTGTTGAAGAGTAAATAAAAATCCCTCTGGTCTGTGTTTTTCATAGGCCGGATGGGGATTTCCTATAAATCTTTAAAATTAAAAAAAATTGCTTTCCAATTTTAATTTATTGTGATATAATTCCATAAGGAATCTTTATAAATTTAATTTTTGGATTCATGGATGCCAAGTTGTACAGGAATGACCTTGCTGTGGGTGTCTTTTTGCTTGACTATTGTTTGGAAGAGGTTAAAATATAGTTATGAGTGATTACCTTGACGCTAATAATGAAGAACTTCTCAAAGATTTTTTTGCCGAAGCAGAACAGCAGGTAGAAACTCTTGAAAGCAATATTCTTGTTATTGAGAATGATCCTTCAAACCATGATGCTATTGATGAAATTTTCCGCGCGGCTCACACTTTGAAAGGTGGTTCGGCTACTGTTGAAATGACAGAGCTTGCATCTTTCTGTCACGACGTTGAAGATTTGCTTGATGCATTGCGCAGTAATTTAGTTGAAGTAACAGGTGAGATTGTTGATACGCTTCTTACTTCAATCGATACTATCAAATCAATGCTGGAAGCAAGAAGCAATGGTTCAATCTATGATGGTGACATTGCTCCACTTGTTCAGAAAATCAATTCATACATTCCTGCCAAGGAAAAGAAAAAGAGCGGTTCCAGCGGAGTTAAGCTCCCTGCCGGTATGGTTGGTGCAAAGCCTGCTGAACCGGAACCTGTTGCTCCTTCTGCACCTGCAGCACAGGCTGACAATGGAATGCCACCGCTTCCTGCCATTACTGATGATGAATTTGCGGAACTCAATGACGCTGTTGGTGCAGACCAGAAGCTCTGGACCGTAAACGTTACATTTGATGAGTCAAATCCAATGAACAGTGTAGGCGGAATTCAGGTATTTGCCGCACTTAAAAACTGTGGAACTGTCCTTAAGACTTTCCCTGATTTCGAGGCTCTTTACGAAGATGAATTCCATCCTCAGGTTGT
>JAZUEV010000493.1:0-2855 GCA_045640345.1 Treponema sp. | reverse complement strand
CTTGAAGATTTTCTCTCTCCTTGCAAATGTTGCCGATGTAAAATCTTTGGTAATTCATCCAGCCACAACAACTCACAGTCAGTTGAATGATGAAGAACTTGCCGACCAGGGAATCTCACAAAGTACAATCAGACTTTCAATCGGTACAGAACATATTGATGATATCATCGCTGATTTGGAAAATGGATTTGCCGCAATCTAATAACGGTTGATTCCAAAATATCTCCTGTTTAAGTCCTTCGATAAATTTCGAGGGACTTTTTTGTTTTTATGAATCGTTTCTTAAATTGCTGTTTTTAGAAAATATTTTATGCGTAATCATTGAGCCTGTCGAAATGACTTTTTTTGTTTTTATGGGTCGTTCCTTAAATTGCTGTTTAAAAAAAATATTTTATGCGTAATCATTGAGCCTGTCGAAATGACTTTTTTGTTTTTATGGGACGTTTCTTAAATTGCTGTTTTTAGAGAATATTTTATGCGTGGTCATTGAGCCTGTCGAAATGACTTTTTTGTTTTTATGGGACGTTTCTTAAATTGCAATTTTTACAAAATGCTGATATAATTTTCAAAGAGGTTTTTATGGGAAAATTAATGGAAGCAATTTTTTGCATTTTTTATATCATCACTACTTTGATTTTAGGAACCCTCATTATTGCAAAAAGTCGTTCAAAAAAAGAATATCTGCTTTTTGGATTAATGACATTGATTTTGGTATTTGGAGATTCATTCCATCTTGTCCCTCGAATTCTTGTCGCATTCAATCCAAGTGGAGACTACACAATATCATTGGGAATTGGAAAATTAATTACATCCATAACCATGACGATTTTTTATTTGATAATGTATTTTGTTTTTTCCATCCGTTATTCATATAAAAATCAAAAAATCAAAATATTAATGATAGTTCTTGCAATCATACGAATTGCACTTTGTCTTTTACCACAAAATGATTGGACTGGAGATTCTCCCATATCATGGGGCGTTTACAGAAATATTCCATTTGCAATTATGGGACTTATTATGGTCATACTTTATTTCAAAAAAAGGGCAGACAAAAATTTCAAATGGATGTGGTTGGCAATCACTTTGAGTTTTGCATTTTATATACCGGTCGTACTTTGGGCAGATGTTTCACCAATGATTGGAATGTTAATGTTGCCAAAAACTTGTATGTATATTTGGGCAGTGGTCATGGGATTTAAGGAAGTAAAAAATTGATAAATCTTACTCCCCTTCAACTTGCAATCACACAAGCTTTGGTTAAACTTGGCGCAAAACAGTCTCCTTATTCTGACAAAATTCTTGCAAAAGAAATCAGAGCAATTGCAAAAATTGAAAATAAAAAACAAGCCAGTGTTCCTGTTGATGATATTGAAATCGCCATGAAATATTTGGAAGAAAATGGACAAGGCTTTTGGTCAATCAAGCTTGATTCCGTAAATAATATTCTTATTAAAAAAGTTGAATCCTCAATCTATCTCACCACCGATGAAAAAAGAAATCGTCTCCGCAGTGAAAAATCCATGTCACTTTTGTCCGTCGGTGATTTTAAGGATGGTGCTAAAAACAAAAAATTTCAACATAAAAAACAACGGAAAGATTTTATGATTGATGATGAAAATTAAAAAACAAGGTCGCATCATTTTTTTTGATGTCCCTTAATTTTTGGGATTTGTTACTGTTATGAAAAATATTTTTAAGCGATATATTCTTTTTATTTTTGGTCTGCTTTTTGCAGGAATCGGAGTTGCATTTACTCGGCATGGAGAATTGGGGGTCTCGCCTATTTCATCCGTCGCAAATGTTTTGAGTCTTAGATTCAATTTTTTAAGTTTAGGCAATTGGTTGATTTTGTGGAACTGTATTTTAATTCTTGGACAATTTATTATTCTTCGTCGCAATTTTAAAATTTATCAACTGCTACAAATTCCGCTGTCTTTTCTTTTTGGATATTTTACTGATTTTGGAATGTGGATTGTTCATTTTATTCCAGTCCCAAATTATGGTGTCCGACTTTTGATGTTGTTTTGTGGAATACTGATTCTTGCATTTGGAATTTCTCTTTCGGTCATTGCAAATGTGATTTTGAATTCTGGAGAAGCAATCGTCAAAGCTATTTCCGACAAATGGAATTTTGAATTTGGAAATGTAAAAATAATTTTTGACATCTCCTGTGTAAGTCTGTCGATTTTGATTTCTCTAATTCTTTTTGATTTTAAAATTGTTGGAACTAGAGAAGGAACAATTATTTCAGCTATCTGTACAGGATTCGCAGTCAAATTAATTATAAAAATTATTAAACCATTGTGCAATCTTTTTTTTGAAAGAGAAAAATAATTATTAGGAGAACATTATGGAAAACAAAATACAATCTTTGCATCATATTTCATTAAAAAGTACAGCCGAAAAATTTCCGCAAGTTTTGCATTTTTATAAAGACATTCTTGGGCTGGAAATTTTTAGACAATGGAGCGAAGGTGTTCTTCTAAAAATCGGAAACAATTTTTTGGAAATTTTCAACAATGCTGAAGAAGAATGGACCGACGGAAATATTAGACATTTTGCTTTATGTGTTGATGATGTTGACCAATGGGCAAAAAAATTAAGCGATGAAGGATTTGAAATTTTTATGGGACCAAAAGACATATGTTTTGATTCCAATCCACAGTTCAAAGGTCGAGTTGTTTTTTGCAAAGGTCCACTTGGAGAATCTGTAGAGTTTTTTCAAGAGGAAAAATTTGTTATAAAAGATAAAACAAATTTTGATGATAGATTTGAATCCGATGTTTTTATTTTGAACCACACAGGAATTTTAAAACAAAAAATTAAAAGTATTAAAATTTTTTATTTCACAT
>JAZUEV010000492.1:0-4811 GCA_045640345.1 Treponema sp. | reverse complement strand
GAACATCAGGAGAAGTTCTGTCCATGGTGGCCAAACGTCTTGCAACTTCCGGCTGTGCATCATCTGGAAGGTTCTGCAAAATGTAGGATGCCTTCTGCGGTTCAAGGTAAGCCAAGATCAAGGCGATGGTCTGAGGATATTCTGTCTGGACAAAGTTCAAAAGATGGGCAGGGTCTGTGCGGCGGATAAAATCAAAAGGACGTACCTGCAATGAGCTGGTCAACCTGTTGATAATATCGATTGCCTTCTGGCTACCCAAGGATTTTTCCAAAAGTTCACGGGCATAATCAATACCACCAGTGGTGATAAAGTTCTGTGCCTGCATCAACTCCTGGAATTCCTCCAGAACCTGGTCCTTGAAATCTGCGTCAATCGTATCAAGACGGGCGATTTCAAATGTAAGGGTCTCCACTTCATCTTCCCTAAGGTGCTTCATGACCTCCGATGAAACTTCGGTTCCCAATGCCACCAAGAAAATTGCTGCTTTCTGGCGACCGTTCAAATTCTTATACTCTTTGGCCCCACCCTTCTTCTTTCCACTACCAGAGTTGCCACTGTTAGACTTGGATTTTGGTGCACCACCGGTCTTTTCTTCTTCAGCCATATACTACTCCTCCATGAGCCAGGTACGGATAAGCATAGCCACATCCTCTGGGTGATTTTTGGCCATGGCAATAGCATTTTCCTGCAGTTCCGCACGTTTTCTTTCTTCGACAGACAAGGTAACTTCCATGCCCTGTTCCTTTGCTTCCCAAAGAGCTGCTTCTCTCTGCTGCTGCTGTCTGCGGAGCTCTTCTTCTTCGCGGATTCTTCTTCTTCTTTCCACTTCCTTTGAGATAAGACGGAAAGCAATGAACAGTACAAGTATAATCGCAATGGCAATCAAAGACCAGAATATTGTTCTCTTTGTGTTTTGTGCCTTTATGAACTTTGCATCTTCGGCCTTGAACTCTTCGGTATGGTCGAACCTGATGTTTGTAACCACAACAGAGTCTCCACGGGATGGGTCGTAGCCAACAGCATTCTGAACAAGCTTTGTTATTTTTGACAACTCATCATCGGCGATAGGGACATATTGCCTTTCATATCCACCGCTGTCGGAAAGACGAATCTTCTTTGTGTCGGGGTCGTACAAAGGATAGATCCATTCTCCATCGATGTTAACGGAAACTGTCACGCGGTCGATTTTTGGTTCTTCCTTTCCTGCGGTTTCCTTATGGTTCATAACATAATTTCGTTTTATTCCACTTTCCGTCTGTCTGCCAACCATATTTGAAGCATCTTCATAGACTGGGGGATTTTGTCCTTCGACACCGGCAGGTCCTTCTGGATTGAAGCCTGTTCCTATATATTCCCTATCAACAGTCTCCTCTGAAAGTATAAGACTGTCACGAACTACACTGTCATCGTAAATTGTGTTAGGATTATCAGGCTTGATCGTGACACCAGAGTATTCCGTGGCTGTGTATGTTCGCTCGGACATGTCCATATCAATCTTCATGCTGGCAATCTTTACACGCTTTGGTCCAAAGGTTTCCTGAAGTGCGCTGACGATCTGGCTCTGGTAATAGCCTTCCTGCTTGCGAATCCATTTCTGCTGGTTTTCCACATTCTTCTGATGGTCGGCATCCTCAAGTCCAGACAAATCGCTGACTTCCTCGTTGGTGTCGCCATTATAGATCGTGATATCCTCTTCCTTCAAACCTTCGACGGCTCTCATAACAAGGTGCATGATACCCTTGACGCTTTTTTTGCTTTCAAGAATATCGCTGCCTGCTCTTGGGAAAAGTGTGATGGATGCTGTGGTTGCCTGCTGACTGCTTTTGAATGTAGATTCAGCCGGGAGCACAAGTCTTACATTTGCAGCCCTGATTCCGTCCAACTGTTCAAGATGCTGTTCAAGAGCTGACTCCTGTGCCCTCTGCCAGTTGACTTTGTCATCAAAAGCCGTGCGCGACCATTTCTGTGTGTCAAAAAGTGCATAAGGATCTTTCTGGATTGGTTCATATCCTTCAGAAACAAGTTGGCTGCGGTACTTCTTTGCGATGGATTCATTATCAACAGTGATATATCCTTCGCTATCCACATCTGCACGGATACCATCTTTTTCAAGACGGTTCACGATCACCCTCTGCTGACTTGCATCGACAGGTGAATTGAACAGGCGAACAGATGTATTTCTGCTTGATACTGAAATAAGAATAACGATGGCAGCAATAACCAACAAGATGATGCCAATCAGGATTCCCTTTTGAATTGGCCGCCACTTCGACCACTTCTCTTTTATGGTTCCAAATGTTTTTTTAAACCATTCGTTCATTTTCCCCTCCCGTGAACGAATCAACAATTTTTTTTTAATTCCACAGTTTATCCCACTATACCATAGAATTAACTGAGATTATAGCATAAAATCTTTTTGTTGGAAAGTGTCAAAAGCCAATTCCATCAAAAGAGATTCCGGAAACTCGAAAATCATGGGCATCTCTAAAAATTTTTTAGAGACTTCCTCATTTTTCAAGTCACCAAATCATTACCTATTCTGGGACAAATCATTCCAGCCGGACACCACTCTGTCAATCACAGTCTGGGCAAGAGACAAAGACATCTGAGCTTTTGCCATAGCTGTCGTCACATCGTGGATATCAACGCTGTCTGGATCTGTAATCACCTGTTCCTGAATGCTTGACACATTAAGCTGCTGGTCGTTCATGGCATTCACCGCGTCCAACAGATATGATTCAAAAGTTCCCTTGACCTTTTCACCCTGTGGAGCTTCGTTTGACACATTGCCAAAAGAATCCATGTGCAAAGTCTTTCCCACATCCACAAGTTTTCCAGTTCCAAGATGAGCTGTGTTTGATCTATTCAGCTGAAGTGTTCCGATTGTCGTGTCCATGATTTATTCCCCTTAACCAAATTATTTACCGATTTCCAAGGCCGATGAGAACATTTCCTTGCTGCCCTGGATGACAGAAACGTTTGCCTCATAAGCTCTGTTGGCTGAAATCATGTCAACCATTTCGTTTACGATGTTAACGTTTGGATATTCAACATAACCCTTGTTAGGTCCAGACTGTATTGCGTCGGGATGGGATGGATCATAGACCATACGTCCCTGGGTTGTGTCCTTTGTGATTGTCCTGACTCTTACACCCTTTCCAGGTCCATTGTCCTGGTCTTCGCTTGTGTAAGGCAATCTCCAAACTGGATGCTCGGATGCAACCGGTTCAAAAACCACGGTCTGTTTTCTATATGCTCCACCTTCCTGTGTACGGGTAGTGGTTGCGTTTGCTATATTGTTGCTGATGACATCGGATCTGAGGCGTTCTGCACTCATTCCAGTTGCCGCTATGTTGATGCTAGTAAAAAGTCCCATTTCTTATCCCCTCAATTAAATCTTCTTCATGGCGATATCAACCTGACTGAACTGGAAACTTTCAAGCCTGGTCAAAAGCTGATACTGCATCTGGATTTGGACAATGTTCATGGCTTCCTGCTCGGCGTCCACATTGTTTCCGTTTGCCTTGGATGTGGATGCCCAATCTGTAACACGACGTGGCTCCACTTTTCTCCAGTCTCTTGGCTGCTCGCTTTGGACATGTCGGTCATCGGAAGTTGCCATCTTGAATGAATTGTGCTCGTTATCCCTTGACGCAAAGGCGCGAGACAATTCCTCCTCGAAGTTCACAACCTGTTTCTTATAGTTCGGAACTTCGCTGTTGGCGATATTGTTGGCCGATACCTGATATCTGAGGCTCTGCACGTCCATTGCGCGCTGGAGTAAATCTACTGAGTTTACAAAATTATTCATTCCCATACATTGAACATCGGAATTTGAAAATTAAAGTTTAGCAAAAAAAATAGGGAGTCCCTAAAAATTGATTTTTTTGGGATTAAATTTGAAAACCAGATGTCCTTGTGATGTCCATATCTTGATTCGAGACGACGGGGATCATTCTTTGCTTTCCGAAAAAACAGATCCCGATGAAACCTCTATCAGTTCACCTGTGTCCTTGTCATAGAGACTCACGTTATCCCTCGGTAGACCAGATTTTTCTTCTATTATATAGAAGATTTTTTCAATATTTTCTTTCTTGTAGATGCTATAGTTCCCGATCCATGGCTCTATCAAAACGGACATCATGCTTCCGTTGTGGAATTCAACCGTGACCGATTTTATGCCGTCCAGATTCTTAAGTTCCTTTTCCAGCTGACTTTTGACCATGAATTTTGGTCTGTTCTTTGGTTTGCTGAAAGAAAAATAGATGCTGCTGGCTATGACCGCCACGGCGATGAGGATAAAAAGAATATCAAAGGTATCAAGAAATTTTACCTTTTTAAGATTCGAATACTTTAAAGGGTCGTCCATGGCTGTCAAATATCAACTAGAATTTAAATCCTTTTGGAAGTTTCATGTTCTGCAACTGGCTCAGGTCGAATCCACCTGCCCCACCGGCTCCTCCCATCATCTGCTGCATCATCTTGGCCTGCGCTCCACGATTTCTTGTAAGTTTTTTCATGGTAAGCTTGGTCTTTTCGAACTGCTTGATGAGCTTGTTCACTTCCTGCACTGATGTTCCGCTACCCTTGGCGATTCTCTTTCGTCTTGCAGGACCGATGATCAAGTGGTTCATCCTTTCCTTCATGGTCATGCTCTGGATGATTGCCTCCTGATGCTTGAGTCCCGCCTTGTCGATCTGGCTTTCGCTTATCTGTCCTGAAAGTCCCGGCATCATGTCGATGATCTGCTGCATGGAACCCATCTTCTTCATGGACTGGAGCTGTTCAAGCATATCCTGAAGAGTGAATCC
>JAZUEV010000491.1:0-6095 GCA_045640345.1 Treponema sp. | reverse complement strand
ATAAGTCCGTTTTTGATAGTGAAAATCTTTTTTGGATTGGACTCGGTGCTTGAAAGAGGGAACATGGCTTTTGTGACCACATTTCCTACTGCATCAAGACCGTTTCCTGCTCCACCTACACCCTTTGTATAGAATCTGGATGCGGAAGTATATGTCTCAACCTCGGAGTATTTTCCATCGTTGTCATCATCGGAAGCCACCACAACACCAACGACTCTTGGCTGGTTGTTTCCAATAAAGATATCCACCACATCAGTAGAAGCGTTTCCTGCGTTATCGAAGGCCACATAGTGAAGTTTTGCCACACCGTCCCCAAGGACTTTTGTATTTACAGTGGCTGACCAGGTCCATGTGGTTCCCTGCTTGATGAAACCTTCAACCATTCCATCGCCGTCGTCAAAATTGATGTCGGAAGTATCATAGTATCCATTTTCATTCTTTGTGGCTCCAGACATTTCGCTTTCCTGGATTGAGTTGTCAACAACAGATGCAATGGCAAATGAAACACTTGGGCTTCCTGAGAAAGTTTCTCCAATTGCTGTGTCAAGTGTCACACTGCTTTCAGAGACATCAGCTATGCGGTAAATGACTCCATTGACTTTTGCAAGTCCACCTTTTTTGGCGTAAGTGGCATCAACAACAGTAATTGATGTGGAACCGGATGCTGTTGCGGATGTTGTTTTCCAAACAAGACCGTCCTCACTGTCACGATCCCTTTCATTAAATGGAATCCTTCTGCCCATCTCCATAATGTCATAGATATAACCTTCCTTTGTAATATAGAAGGCAACCCTTGTGGCACCAGTCTGGGCAATATTGTTAATAGATTTTTCTGACACTGTGGAACCGAATGTAAAGAATCCATTGTTGTTGACCCATCTCTTGACTGAACTTGGAGAAAGTTTATAGTCGGGAGAAGTTGACAGAGCCAAAACAGGTTTCATGTTGTCAAGTCTAAGAGATATTGGAATCTTCTTTTCTATAGGACGCTCTGATTTCTTTTCCGTGAAAGAAATATCAAAATCAATTTTTTCAACAGAACTATCGTCATCCTTTCCAATAGGATACTTCAGATGATATCCCTTAACATTGGATGGTGCATTAGGGCTAAGGGTCGCATCAAGGATATCCCTTCCACTATAAAGAATACCTGTGGAATCAGCCATCTTTATGCCACCAATGGTAACATCATCAAGTCCGGAATCATCAAAGATATCAGCTTCGTAATACCATTCTCCTCTAATGGCCATTCCATCGCTGTAGGCTTTTTCTGCAACAAGATTTCCACCGTCATCATATTTTCTGATATACTGGTTTTCGATTCTTGGAGCGTCGCCGTCGATTTTAAAGTAAACCTTTGTCTCTCCCTCCGTCATCTTATGGACACTGGAGAAACTATGGTTTCCTTCTTTGTCTGTTACATAGGCAAACACACCAATTTCCACTGCTCCGTTTTTATCAGTAAACTGGTCTTTGTCGTTCAATGTAAGATTCCATGAAGCTCCATTTACAGGACAGCGGATTGCGTAGATTGAATAGTCTGGTGCGTCTGACGGGATGTCGGAAATATCGATGGTCTTGAATCTTTCAGACTCGGATGTTGCGGTGGCATCAAATTTTCCGAACTCAAAATTGCTGTCGGTGGCCTTGATTTTTTCAATATCGGAATAGTTCCACTCACCGTCATTGTTCAGGTCCAGCATGATCCACACATAGTTAGGCTCTTCATCATCGGTGGCTGTTCCCATAAGCATAATGGTTCCACCCAATGTAGCTCCGTTCACAGGATTGATGATTCTCATGCTTGGTCTTGTGGACTTAGGATCCGCTGTAAGATCAATATGGCTGTCCCCAACATTTCCACTCTTGTCTATGGCTCTTACGTGCAATGTCAAAGGAACCGTTCCATCATATATCATGTTCAGGATGTTCTCTCTGGTATTCATCACTCCATCGAATTTATACTCACCAACGCCAAACTCGATGGACATATATTCCAGAACTGAACTTGTGTGGGTTGTCTTTTCATCCACATCATCGTCAAAGAAAACTGTCCAGGAAAGGGATGCATCCTTTATCTTCTGCCATCTGTTTGCGGCGTTCTGGGTACCGGTTGCAAAATCGGTAATGGTGTCGGCATCCTTACCAGCCAAAGTAACTGCAAAATAGAGTTCCGATCCAGCTTCGTCCACAGTACCGTAGCTTGTGAATGCCTTAGGGACTCTGGCTCCACCACATGGGGTTGAGATTTCGACTTCAGGTTTCTTATTGTCCACCACAATGTTGACAGTCTTTTCCATGGTCATTCCGGCTTTATCTTCCGCAACGATTGGACAAACATAGGTGTCCGAATCTATTGATGAAATATCAATCTCTTCGCTTTCATAATTATCGCCAGTGGTCTTGTGGAAAGGATAATCCTTGTCCATAGTGATTTTAACGCTTTCAATGTCATTGTCGTCGCTGGACTGGCATCTAAACTTAACCTTTATGTATCTTCCTCCAAAGGCATAGGCAGTAAAATCAGTTGACCAAGCGTCGGTCTTCCATTTGCCACTTGAATCCAATGCTCCCCAGCTATTGTTATCGCGGTTGTAGACCTGGTATTCAGGATTTGACAAAACTGGAGGGGTCTTGTCCACACGGAGATAAACCACAGAAAGATCTCCAGAGCTCTTACCGTTTCCGTCCTGAACTTTTGGGGTAGAATATTTTGATGAACCAGAGTCGGATGATTCAAATGTGCTTCCTGCAAAATCCTTTACACTGAAGAACACATCCACCGGACCTTCCTTGTCCAAATCCAAAGTCCAGGCACCGTTGTTCAATTCACAAGTTTTCCATCCATTGACACCGTCATCACCAGTACGCCATTTCAGTTCACTTACACCGTCATCATCGTTCACGATTCCATAAAGAAGGGACGAATCCTTAAGCCAGATACGGTTTGCATCGCTCATAATCTTGCTAGGGTCATCGCTGCTTACGTCCAGGTTGTTTATGGTGATAACAGACCTATCGCTGTCAGGGTCGGCAACAAAGGTGAATGTCTCTACCGACTCGTTTCCTGCTGTATCAGTGGCAACGACTTTTACATAGATATTTTTAGGCTCTCCTGTAAATGCAGTTCCGTCGCTGAATTCAAATCCGGATGTAACTTTCTTTGTCACTTCCAGATTGTCGTATCTCCAGTTGAATGCGTCGGCTCCTTCCTTTTTGTCTCCCATAGGAATTGGTGTAGGATCATCGTCAGTGTAGTGCCAGGCTTCCACAGATTTCAGGGATGCATTGTCCGAGGCAGTTCCATATACAGAAATCTTTCCGTTGACCCTATCGTCCATGGCTGGGGCTGTGAGGATGATTGTAGGAGCTTCATTATCCACTTCCAGAAGGAATGCTGACTGGGTGTTTTCGTTTCCAGACACATCCCTTGTTACGATTTTTACATTTCCGCTTTTGACATTCTGGCTTGGAATTTTTGCACGCCATACATTGACCTTGATTTTGTCGGAAGGATTTTCAACAAATTGGATTGTCTTAAAATCATCTGCGGATGAGGTCTTGGTTGCCGTTTCATAGACAACAATTGCGTTTGCAATCAATGTGTCGTCGATTTTAATCTTTATGGAGTCAGTTCCAGACTGTTCTTCCTTTACCGTTCCATAGATATAAAGATCCTTGTTGACCTGCTTTTCAGAATCATATCCCGGATGGAGAACAGTTCCGTCGATTTTCAAAATGGATGTGGAATCAAATCCATAGAATTTTGCCCCGGAATCAGGATAGGTCTGGTCGATTTTTATGTTAAGTCTCTGCTTTAAACTCAAGTTTCCAGCCTTGTCCACTGCCTGAATCCAAATCACGTTGCTTGAAGTTCCACTGCTTTCGCTTAGACCAAGTGGAGAAATGCTGAACTCAATGTCCTTGTCAGATCCGGAGACAGAAATCTCAGATGCGTAGCGACCTTTTTCCTCATCGGACGAGACAGTAGAAAGATTTGTGACTCCATTGATTTCAGAATCAGTGCTTGATGTGACAAGATAGTAGATTTTATCAAGACCGGCCTTGTCTTCAAATATGGTTCCCTTTACTCTGAGCGTAGTATTCTTGAACCACACATTTTCATAGTCCACAACATCATCCACCAGAACATTCTTGAACACAGGAGGATTTTTTTCTATGGTAGTTGAATAATGAAGTTCCTGACTCTTCTGTCCACCTTCATCAACTGCCTGAACAGAAATTTCCCATACGGCACCTTCTTCCGCGCTAAGTTCAACTGTGCAGGTCTTTTTTGTGGCGGAGGCACTTGGAGTTACTGTGGCAGGATATGATTCCCAACCACCATCGTTTTTCTTTGCCTTGACAATTATGTCCTTGACTTTATAGGAGTCCTGGGCTTCGAATTCCAAGACAAGATTCTGGGCGTAATACTTTTCCACCACCGCAGGAGAGATTTTTTCCAATGTAGGAGCCTTGTAGTCCACCACAACGTTTTCGATTTTCACAACACCAGACTCGTTGCCCACTTTGTCCTTTGCCTTTAGATAGAAAGATTTATGGTCCCCTTCTGTCAAAGGAATATCATATCTCCAAGTGGCTTCAGGGGATGATACCTGAGGGGTTGTTGCATTTGGTATAGGATCAAATCCTTCAGTGTCAGAGATTGTGCTAAAATAGATTGTGTCTGTTTCGCTACCCTCTTCGTCGCTCCATTTTCCAGTCAATTCATAATAGCATCCGTCGTTATCTTTTCGGAAGCCTTCCACACTGCTACTGATAATTGTAGGTGGATTTGTGACAGAAATATTTGGAGCCCCGTTGTCACCGTAGAACATGAAATCCATGAAGTCGCTTTCAGCCATAAAGTTTCGAGCCTTCACGCTGACAACAATGGTGCAGGTCCTGTTCATTTTACTCAAATCAATAGTGCGAAGAGGAATGGATGTCCTGTATTCGTTTGAACCCAGGTCCTCAATATCGCTACCCCGGATTGACCCTGAATAACTATCAATTACTGTTCCAGTATCATCTGTTCCGGCGTAATATGTGACCTCATACCTCAGGGCATTTTCACCGCCACTGTTTTTTATGTTTTTGCCTTCCTTGTCTCGTATCCTAAGTTCAAGTTCTTTGAAAGATTTTCCAATTTCAGATGCCTTTTTGAATTTCAGGCTCTGGTCTGCCAATTCAACAACAGGAGCCGCTCCGGAACTTGCAACATGGAAACCAAATGTGGCTGTAGGTATAAGTACATTGCCTTTTTCATCCTGTCCCTTCAAGACAATAATATATCTAGCGCCTCCGTTGAGTTCATCAATGCCACTGTATCCAGACAGGGAGAACTGATAAGATGCGCTTGTGGTTCCAGTGTTCAGATTGAAAACGCTTGCATGGTTTGTTTCATCAGAAAAACATTTTTTGTCATCTTCAGAAGAATCGGAATCAAGTTTTGCCACCAGTTTTTCTGGATTGTATTTTCCATCAAAAACACCTTCCCCATTTTCCACTGCTTCATAGATATGCAAGGAAAGTTTTGACGGAACAATATCAAATCCTTCAAGTCCAGACTTTATCTGCACACTGAATGTGGTATTCGCTGGGGTAATCTGTGGCCATTCATATTTTTCATCTTTATAATCAACTGTGGCAGAGATAGTATAGCTTGGAGATGTATTTGGATTCAAACTGATTCTCATGCGGGATTGACCAAGTTCGTTGTCCCTTGAAAGATAAGGCATGGCTCCGTCAAGTTTTCCAAGAAGAGCATCCTCAATTTTTGCGCGAAGTCCCTCCTGGATTTGGTTGTCCTCGTCCATGACATTGCTTAAGATCTTTGAATAGTCATTGGCCTTGAGGGTTGTGTTCTCGTCAACAAGGGATGAATGGTTTTCTGCATTGTAGGACTTAATAAAATTAGGCATGAAACTCTTCATAAGGGAACTGATGTAAACATTGTCGCACACGTTTCCAGCCTTGTCGGTCAGTTTTACAGAAAGAAGAACTTCCTGTGTTCCAGCCTTGGAGATGTCTTCAAAGTCAGAGTTCTTGTCGATTCCAAACATGGCCAAATAGTTTTCTCGAAGGATGCGACT
>JAZUEV010000490.1:0-5112 GCA_045640345.1 Treponema sp. | reverse complement strand
ATTGTCAATTCTTTTTTCAAGGACGATTCTTCAATATCCTTTTCAAAAATTTCCAATTTTTTTGCGACAGGTTCATTTTGACTTTTGATGATTTCATAATTATTGTTGTTCAATTCGTTCATATTTTTTTCCAATTGCATTTATGTTTTCTACAAATTATAGATGCCCATTATTTTTTTGAAGTTGCATTTTCCTTTTGTTTTGTGGAATCAAGATTCAAATCACTGTGGATTTTTTCAATCTGTTTTTTGCTTTCTTCAAGTCGCAAATTTTTAAGAGTGATTTTTCTTGCTTCCTCGTTTTTGTTTTTATTATCTTCAATTTTATTATTATCTTCTATATTTTTTGTTAAGCTTAAATCAAATCTCCATGCAATCATAAAAATAATTAAAGAAGAAACTTGTCCGATTGCTGTCAAACTATCGTCGCTGTAGGCTGCGTTGTCGGTGTCCAAAACAAAATAAAGCACAGATGAAATCATAGACACAATATCATTTCTGATGTTCAAAATCATTCCATTTAATTTTGCTCCGGCAACAATGATCAATGCCACACCCACAAGAAAAATTGCTATAATTACAATTAGTAAAATAATTGGATTTGTAATAATTGACAAAACAAAAGTTCCAATCTTTGAAAAAATTTTTCCAACCTGGTTCCCGATTTTTTTTGCATTATTTGTTGTGTTCCTTGTGTTTATTTTTATGGAAGAAAATGCTGTCTTGATTGCGAATACTGCTGCGAATGCTATCATGGCTGCAACAAAATTCATTGCCGTGGTGTTTCCGCTTAAATCACTTGCCAAATCCATTTTTACGCCATAACGCATAATCATTTTTATAATTAAAAATCCGATGCCTAAATACACAAACAATGTGTTATCATATTTTGGTTGTTTTGTATTTTTGTAGCCGGCAATAGAAATCAGTTCAATAAGAAACATGACTGCTATGGCTACCCATTGTATGAGACCAAGTCCACAGAATGGAAGAAGAATCATTTTGTAGAATGCTGAAAACAAAAACATATTTCCGACGAAATCATACACGGGATGCTCTTGGAATTTTTCATTGTTCTGTTTCGTAATTAACAGGGAATGGAACACGCCAAATATTATGTAGACAATTGTTTCAGGCAGCTGGAACATTCCTTTTGTCCATTCAATATTTCCAGTCCGTGAAAATCTTATGGTGAGAAGAAGTGTCATAAGAAGAGCCACAAAAATTTTTATGGAGAATAAATCAAGTGGCTGAAGGATGGTCTTTTTTTTGCTTTTCATTTTTTTGTTCCCTCCGTGAAGAGTCCAGGAATTTTATCTTTCCCAATGGATTTGTCTTTTTCTTTTATGAGTTTTTTGATTTGATTTTTTCCAACATCAGAAATAAATTTTTTTGCATACTCATCCACAGTGGAAATGTATGTCATATATTCTTTGAGAGCTCCCCTTTCACCAATGTAGTCTGGATATTCATCCTTCAGTCTGCTGATTTCTGACACAACTTTTTTTGCGTTCTGTTTTCTTGTGTTGTCACTTTTATCGGCTGCGTCTTCCATCATGTAATAAAGTTTTAGACAGACAACGGTTGCATCATTTTTTGTAAGAGATTTGTCATGTCTGTTGGTGATAACATAGTCCTCATAATTTTTCAGAAGACCTGCAAAATTTTTTACATCCACTTTTTTGAGTCCATCATATTTCACCAGAATTTCAATTATGTCAAAGACTGGAGTATCGCCATGTTTTTTTGTGTCCATGTATGATTCCAAAACTGAAATATAATTTGCAAAAGTGTCTATGCCTTTTGATAGCATGGCTTTTCCATTAAGATATTTATTTTCCTTGTCCCTTTCGTTGTAGGTTTTTGAGTCCTTGTTTTTATCCAAAAGTTTTTTTATATCTTTCGTGATATCTTCGACCGGTTTTTTTAGTTCAATACATCTGCTCAAAGCGTAACGCAAATCAAAATAGTTTTCAAAAAAAGTTTTCAAATGTTCTGACGATTCAAAAAGGTCCCATTCGGGAAGTTCGTTTTTAAAATATTCTTCTGCTCTGTCATATTCTTGATTGTATATTCTGTCGAGAATTTTTGATGGGTCAAGAATCTTTTTTTCTTCCTGAGTCAATTGCAAATCTTTGGCAGTGGCGTTGGTCGCATCCTGTTTGACCTGCTGTGTTTCTTTTAAGTCCTTAAAAATTCCAAAACAAATAAAAAGACTAAGAACTGAAATTCCAGTCCAGATTAAGATTCTAAAAGGTAAAAGTTTTATGTTCATATAGTCTCCATTGTTTTATAAAAAATAAAATCCCTTGCAGATATTTTCCAATAACTAGATTTTACCGCAAAGGATTTTGTCGTCACTTGGTTTTTAATTCCATAAGATTTATTCGGCTTCGGACACTGGTGCGTCATTTTTTTGTTTTGCTTCATTCTGTTCCATCACAAAACGGATGAAGAAATCTTCCAATGTTTTTGTGGGACCTTCCAGGTGAAGTCTCTGTCGAACACGGGCATTGTCACGGCGGACTGTGTACAAAAGATAGAAGTCCCTGTAGTCCAAGCTTACGTCTGTTTTGACACGCTCACCAAGGTAGCTGGAAACTTCATCACGACCGATTGCCTTTACGCCTTGTTCTTTCAAAATTGATCGCAGTCTTAAAATCTGTTCGTAGCTTAAACCAAAAAGGAATTCCTCCATGGCCTGTGACACTTCTTTATCACCAAGTCTCTGCTTGATAAATTGATTCCACTGGCTGTCCATCTGGATGCTTACAAGCAAAAGTTCACTGGTTCCCATCATTGTTCCAAAGGCTGGTGCCAAAGTTCTTCGGGCTGTCCAAACTGCTTGCAAAACTGGAGCAATGTCGCTAATGTTTTGGTCTGATCGATGTTCCCAAAGAATAATCAATGAGTTTGCCAACTGTCTTCTCAAATCCATTGAAAGGGTTTTGTCTTTCATCAAATTCAAGTACACATCTTCAGCCATCAAAGTGAACATCATGCTGACTGTTTCGTCGTAATATTTTTTTGCTTCCTTGTCATCCATGTGTGCAACGTTTTTGGCAAGCTTGTACATGGAAAAAAATGTATGAACCTTTGTGACCAAAAATCCTTTGCCCAATGATGCTTTTGATGGCATGTGGAGCAATGTGTCTCCGTCTTCCTGATAGGAGATGATGCTTTCAACCAATTCCCCTGGAGTGCGAACCGATGTGTTAAGGTTTGTGCGCTGGAGTAGGGATGGGAAATTTGCAACAGCTGTGGCAAGTTTTTTCAAATCCTTAAGTCGCTTGTCCAAAATTTCCAGACGGTCAGGAGCGGCGGTCTTTAGTTCGTTCCTAAGATTCTGGACCAATGTTTCCTGATATGGAGACAGAACTGTGAGACCAATGTTCTCCGGATTTACATCTGTTTCTTCTTTTTCTTTTTCATCAAAAAAACTTTCGATGCTGACGGATGTGAATTCTGGCAAATTTTGATTTGGCGCAATCTTGTCTGTCAGTTCCATGCCGTCGTTTTCTTTTATATCATCTTTCAAAAAATCGCTCATAAAAAATCCTAATTGTTTGGGGTGATTATACAATCAATCTGTATGCCCTTGTCCTTGGCCAAAGAGTAAACCACATCTTTTGTGATATTCTTTTTTCCTTTTGGAACTGGATGTGGTTCTGCATCCCCAATAAGAATTATACACCTTTTTGCATTTTCTCGCCACTGGTAAAAATTGATCGAGGAATAAAGAGCTTCGTAGACTGCTTCAGGAACATCCCCACCTTCATTTCCCCTTATGGTAATGGAATTCAAATTTTTTGTGAACTGGTCAATGTCGCTGGTGAAATCAAAGAATTTTACAGGAAGTCCTTCGTAATTGTAGTTGTCGGAATAATCCCTGTAGCACAAAAGACCAAGCCTCAGACTTTTGAACCCCTTGATCTGTTCGACCATGCTTGGGACCCATTCATTTTTAAGAGCCTCCATATCGTCTGACATGGAACCTGTTGTGTCGATGGCAAAAACCACGTCCACATTCATAAACGACTTGAGCTTGTCCAAAAGCTTGTTGATTTCAAAAGACAAATTGAATGGACCTTTAGAGAAAATCGCTTTTCCACCATTTGTCGTGGCGATATCATTAAAAGCGTCGGAAGTTTCAAGACTGTAGTTATCGCTCAACTGGATTTCAGTTTCCTCAACAGCATCTGAATCATCAAAATCAGCAAGGTCGTCGCTATAGGAGAACATAAATGGGTTGTCCTTCCACTGACCAGTGTAGTCGCCGTAAGGTTTTTCAAATGTACGGATGTTGATAAAAGTTCCTTCGTCGATTTTTACTGTTCCATTTCTTGCCCAAGGATATCCCCATTCCATTTCGCTTGGTATGTAGACCATAAAACATTCACCAAGGTTTGGATGACGGGTAGGGGTTGATGAAATGAGACTGTACTTTGAATAATTGGACTCCAGTTTTTTACCATCCAGATAGCGGATTTCGTCACCGTTGATTGGGTTATACTCTTTTGCCCTGAATGCGTAGTTGTGTCTTTTTCCCTCCGGGTCTTTCAATGTTTCGACCAACATTATGGAACCGACCCCTTCTTTTTTGCGGATGTAAAGATTATATCCATCTGTGCTGGTCCCTTCCGATTTACCGTTGCTGCGTTCGATAAGAATGTCGTCAGCAGTTATGGTAAGATTTTCCAGAATCTGGGCCTTAGACAAATTTGAGGTCTGTGCAAATGAAAAAAATGAGGACGAAAAAACAAATGTCGCCGCAAGAACATAAAATTTCTTAAACATAAATACCACCCCCGTCAATTTATCGGAATATTTTGATTTGAAGTTTATAATTGAAAGGGGAGAATTGAAAATTAAGGGTCTTGCTGTGCCGATTGAATATCTGTCGAAATCAAGCAGCTATTATCAACCGATTGTTTATTTTCAGACACACATGGGGGGCTTGGTTGGTCATAGTGTGTATCCGATTGTTCATCTTGCGACACTTGTTTGTTTAGGACTGTTAAATTTAGAGAGACCGATTATAAATTCAAGAAACACATAGGGGGTCGGTTGGTCATAGCGTACGACCGATTGTTCATCGTGCGGCACTTGTTGG
>JAZUEV010000489.1:0-3232 GCA_045640345.1 Treponema sp. | reverse complement strand
CCGCAAACAAGTGTCTTGAATTTATAATCGGTTTCTCCAAATTTAACAGTCCCCCAACAAGTGTCGCAAGATGAACAATCGGTCCTTCCAAAAACAACCAAGCCCCCAAATGTGTGTCTGGAAATTAATAATCGGTTGTTTCTGAGATTTCTCCACTGCGGTCGAAATGACGCACCCCTACGAGTGTCTTGAATAAACAATCGGATACACGCTATGACAAGCGGCCCGCAAACAAGTGTCTTGAATTTATAATCGGTTTCTCCAAATTTAACCGACCCCCAACAAGTGCCGCAAGATGAACAATCGGTCGTTTCTGAGATTTCTCCACTGCGGTCGAAATGACACGACCCCCAATGTGTGTCTGAAAATTTATAATCGGTCTCTCTAAATTTAACAGTCCCCCAACAAGTGTCGCAAGATGAACAATCGGTCCTTCCAAAATCAACCAAGCTCCCTACGAGTGGCTTGAAATAAATAATCGGTTGTTTCTGAGATTTCTCCACTGCGGTCGAAATGACGTGCCCTCAATGTGTGTCTTGAATTTATAATCGGTCCTCCACAAAACCAACCATATTTTAAGGAGACATTGTTAGATGGCTCGAAGACCTGTGACAACAAAAAAAAGTGTCGTAAAGTAAACAATCGGTCTCAGACAAAAACAACAGTCAGACCTTTGTCAAAAGAGATCCCGAAATAAATTCGGGATGACAGTTTTTTGACTATATTTATCTGCAAGTTTTGATGTTTTTTACGAAGTAAAAATTGATGCCCTTTGGCAGCAAAATCAAAACTTGTTAGCAACCGCAGGTTGCGTCTTGAGCCGGTCGAAACTACCACAAAAATCAATAGTCCCAAAACAAGTGTCTGGAATAAAAAATCGGACTCACAATAGGGGATTGGTTTGTTGTAAAAATGAAATATATGTAAAAAAATGGTATCAGGTGTTTAAATTTTGATAATTCTGTTCTATAATATATGCGAGAATCTATGTAACTTTAATTTTGGTGGGATAAATGAAAAAGAGAGTTGTTTTAGTATCCATAAATTTTGTGGTGGCCATGGTAGTTCTTGCTGGTGTCACAATTTTTTCGCGATACAGTTTTGGACGACGCACAGAGACAGAGTTGGCGCAGTTGCAGCGGAATATGCTCCTTGAATTCAACATGGGACTCAATGTGGAAATGGCGTTGTCTAATCAGATGGCACAGTCACCGTTGATTGTCTCATACATGAAAAATCCGGATGACAAGGAACTGGCAAAAAGGGCCTTCGATGAAGTGTCTTGCTACCAGGAATCTTTTATCAGCCATCTTACTTTTATGATTAACGACAAGGATTTGGTTTATTACTCAAACAACAATCCGCTTTACGTTTTGGACAAGTCAGACCCCAGCAGCGTATGGTATGTGGACACCCTCAAGTCCCCTAATCCCTATGAGTTTAATGTTGATTATGACATTGGTCTTCAGAAAACATATCTTTGGGTGAACGCTATTGTCCGTGATAATGACGGTACAGCCTTGGGACTGATTGGAACAGGAATCCCTCTTTCTGATTTTGTTGACATGATGTACCAGGACCTTGGTGACGATGTGGAAATGTATCTATTCAATTCCGCCAAGGAAATCACTGGTTCAAAGGATTTGAATCACCTTGAAAACAAGGAACCATTGCTGAATGTTCTTCCATCCCTCAAGTCCCATGAAAATCAGTTGGCAGCATCAAAGCTGGATTTCATTTCAACCTATGGAAGGGTCTATTCCCTTAATCCCATTGAAAAAATCTCCTGGACCATACTGATTTACAAGAATTTTACTTTCGGTCAGTTCCTTTACAACGGTATATTTGCATTGGCGCTTGTTTTGGTTGTGGCAGTCATTTTGATTATCAGCAGCATAACCAGAAGTGTCATCAATCCACTGATAAAACTGAAGGACGCCCTCCAGAACATGACCTCCGAGGATGCTGATTTAAGCAAAAGGTTGGAGATTCGTGACAATGGGCTTTCGTTGAAACTGGTCTATGATTTGAGGGATGAGTTCAACAGATTTTTGGAAAAACTTCAGGGGATTGTTTCGGCGGTCAAGCAGTCAAAGGAATCCCTTGTTGTGGCAGGACATCAGCTTCAGAAATGCACTAACGCCACTACTGATTCCATTGGTAAAATCATTGGCAACATCCAGGCCTTTGATGGAACCATTTCAAACCAAAGTCAGAGCGTAACAGAAACCGTTGGCGCGGTGGATAAAATCTCTGGTGGAATTGAGTCCCTTGATGGCATGATTGGAATTGAAGGTCAAAGTGTTGATGATGCAGCCTCAGCCGTTACAAAGATTGTGACACTGATTGATGAAGTGAACGTGGTGGTTGAAAATCTGCTGAAGTCCTTCAAGTCCCTTGAGTCCAATATTGAGCTTGGGGTTTCAAGGCAAAGTGAAATGAGCAACCAGGTTTATGAAATCCAGACCCAGGGACAGATGCTGCAGGAAGCAAACTTGGTCATTTCATCCATTGCGGAACAGACAAACCTTTTGGCAATGAACGCCGCAATCGAGGCAGCCCATGCCGGGGAAGCAGGTAAGGGATTCTCTGTTGTTGCCGATGAAATCCGTAAGCTGTCCGAAACCTCAGCGGAACAGTCCAAGACAATCGGTCGCCAGCTTTTGATGATTGAGGAATCCATTTCGGGAATCGCCAATGTTTCAAGCGAATCGCAGCAGGCATTTGAAAGTGTCTCCCAGGAAGTAAAACAGACCAGCCAGCTTGTTCAAAGGATTTCTGAATCCATGAGGGAACAGGAAAATGATTCCCGCCAGGTGAACGAGGCTCTGAAAGTTTTGAAGGGTACAACAGACCAGGTCAGAAATTCCTCAATAGAAATGACAGGCAGCAACAGTATTGTTATGACCCAGGTTGTGAACCTCCAGAATTCAGCTATGTCCATGAAGGACGGAATGAAGGACATGGTTGAAAGTGCCCGCCAGATTGATTCAGCAGGAAAAGAGTTGTCAGGACTTTCTTCCGAAATGGATAAGTCAATCAAGAGCATTGGAAATCAGCTGGACAGATTCAAGGTGTAAGATTAAAGTCCTCGGGTCTTAAACGGGAGGTTGCTGAAAAAGTCCATTTTGTCATGCTGAATTTATTTCAGCATCTCATTAATTATAGATATATTATACAATTAGAGATCCTGAAACTAGTTCAGGATGACAGGTTTTACACTTTTTCAGTG
>JAZUEV010000488.1:0-2369 GCA_045640345.1 Treponema sp. | reverse complement strand
CATGTATTCGCTTACGATATTTTTTTCGATAACGCTGTCCTCCCCTGGAATTTTCAGCGAACCGTTCGAGGAACATGATGTGGCGAATGTAAAAACTCCAGCAACGGCTATGGCTTCAAAAAATCTTGCTTTCAAAATTGTCCTCCCTTTGTCTGTCAATGAAAATTTTATGATAACAGGCAGCCCCTGTGACCGCAGTTTTTTAGATTCTCCTGTTTAGCAAAAACTGTTTCATTTCCGACACCAAATAGAAACTCCCAACGACCAAAAGAGATTTTCCTTTTTCATTGGATTCAAATAGCGACTGCTCTATGGCTTTTTTGTAGTCAGGTTGGGAAATAAATTCCATGTCTCCATCTGCGAATGATTTTTCGGCTCTAGGCAGGTCAGAAGATTTTGTGGCGCCCGGTATTGTCAGATATATTGTTGAGAATCTGTTTTTGAAAAGTCTGGCCATGTCCTCCACCTCTTTGTCTGCCGCACATGCAAAGAGAACGTTGGGTTTATCGTTGGGTTTTTCTGTGATGCCAACGTTGGGATAAAGTTTTTCAAAAGTGTCCAATGTGAATTTTACGCTCGATGGGGTGTGGGCTCCGTCCAAGACAAGGGATTCTATTTTTTCATATCCCTTTATGTGTTCCACAATTTCAAACCTGCCTGGAAGATATGCTTTTGAAAGACCCCTTTCTATGGTTGCTTCATCCAGACTTGGAATCACCGTTTTGCAGGTTACGGCCGCGACCGATGCATTGTCCGCCTGGAATTCTCCCAACATTTGGAGCGATATGTTCAAGGGGCGAGAAAAAATGTTCGACTCAAGCTTAAAATCCATAGTGAAATCATTGTGTCTTGGTGCACTTTTGTAGACATCTATATGGTTTTCCATCCCCTCTTCCATTTTTCTCTGTCTGATTTTGTAGACGATATTGGAGACCTTCGAAATTTTATCTGCGAAAATTATGGGCGACCGGTTTTCGTCTGCGATTTTTTTGAATACGTTTTCCACTGATTTTTCAGGCTGCCTGCCGATCACGACTGGAGTATTAGGTTTTATGATTCCTCCTTTTTCTGCCGCGATTAATTCCAGTGTGTCACCGAGATATTCCGTGTGTTCCTTTTCTATTCTATTGATGACGCAGATTTCAGGGGACACGATGTTTGTTGCATCAAGGCGACCTCCAAGACCAACCTCAAGCACCGCCCAATCGCATCCGGCTACCTTGAAACATTCCAGGCCATACAGTGTCACAAGCTCAAACCAGGTGACCGCTCTACCTGACGGCAAATCCTCCTGTCTTATTTTGCCCAGTTTTTCAAGGATGTTTTCACCTGCTTTTTGGTAGACTTCTTTTGGAAAATAATCTTTGTCCTGGCAGATACGTTCAGCGAAATCGATTATGTGGGGCGACGAATATATGCCTGTGTTGTATCCTGCTTCACTTAGGATGCTGGAAATCATTTTGGAAACCGATCCCTTTCCTTTTGAACCAGCGATGTGGACTGATTTATAATTTTTTTCCGGATTTGAAAGCATCTTGCTTAACTCGAACATTGTGTCCAGCCAGAAAATATTTTTTTGAGGGGTCTTTTCAAAGTTTAAGAATCCATCTGCCCATTGCCTAAATTTTTCCGCTTCCCTTGCGCTTTCGTTCATGGAAACGGAGTCTTGATTCTTGCCTACCATTGCTGCACCTCCTCTGAAAATTTCTCCAAAGTCCATTGGCTCATGGTGTATGCGTAGTTGAAACTTTCTATGACCTTTTTTTCTTCATCGCTGACCGATATTCCTGGAATAAATCTTGGGACTATGGTGTATAGGTTTTCGTTGTCTTCCATTTTGAATATCTGGAATCTGGCGGACGAGGCGTTTTCAAAATCCTTTCTGAAATTCACATAAGGGGTTTTGTCTTTTGGATTGTAGTTTGTCAAGGCCCCGTGTCTTAGGATGGATTCGGACTGAAGTCTGCTGTATCCTGTCAGGGCTTGGGGGAAAACAAATGGATCGACCCATAGTGATGTGGAAAAATTTAGGTAGCTGGCGATTGATGCGTCCATCTGGAATATATTCTGGCTTTTCTTTGTCCTGAAGGATATTCTTGATTTGAGGGAGTCTGTCGCCCCAAAAAAGACTTCCGATATTGGTTCCCCGTTGTAGTCAAAGAATCCCAATGATATGGCGGAATCTTCATCCACCGCAAAAAAGCTCCATGATTTTTTTTCAGACGCGACGGTGTGTATGGAAGAAATCTGTGAGCACTTGCCTATGAATGTTGCCACAGCTTGGTTGTCCGCCGGCCACATGGTGTTGGTGATGGAGTCTGTCCCGATCCAGAATGACCCAATCTTTTTCAGCTTGATGAAATCCTCCT
>JAZUEV010000487.1:0-2361 GCA_045640345.1 Treponema sp. | reverse complement strand
GACCGCTTGGCCTCCGACTTTGTCCAGTGTTTCATCTGTCTTGGCGGCAAACAATATCGAACTTGGCGGTGGGTCTGTTATTGAGGGAGCCACATCTTATTCCGTAAGAACAACGGGACAATACAACTCAATCGACGAAATTGCTGAAACTGTTGTTACCACAAAAAATGGTTACGGTGTAAAAATCAGCGACCTTGGAAAAGTTTACATGGGTTATTCCGATGCATCGAACTATGTCTACATCAACGGTGAACCTGGTGTTTATATTTCTATCTCCAAGCAGTCTGGAACAAACTCCGTGACTGTGGCCAATGAAGTCTATGGAAAAATTGAAGCGGTGAAAGATATTTTGCCTGCCGATGTTGAACTTGAAATAATCAGCGACGACACTGAATCTATTCGAGACACATTGGGAATTCTTTTGGAATCAGCTTGGCAGGGAATCTTGCTTGCGGTTGTAGTCCTTTTTGTTTTCCTCTGCAACTTTAAAAGTACAATCATCATTGGAATCAGCATCCCTCTTTCCATTGTCATAACTCTTTTGGCCATGAACTTTGCTGGAATCACTTTGAACATGATGACCATGACCGGACTGATTCTTGGTGTGGGTATGATTGTTGATGCGTCCATCGTTATGATTGACAACATCTATTCCTACAGACTCCGCGGAACCAAACCAAAGATTTCTGCAATCCTTGGTAGCCAGGAAATGATGATGTCAATTATTTCTGGAAACCTTACCACCATCTGCGTCTTTGTTCCGTTCCTCTTTTTCATGGGGGACTTGGGAATGATGGGACAGATGTTCAAGGGAATTATCTTTACCATTGTCATTGCATTGGTCAGTTCACTTTTGGTGGCTATATTTTTGGTTCCTGTTTTGGCTGGACATTTTTTGCCTTTGACCAACAGAAACGAAAAACCTGTAAAAAATCCAATTCTGAAAGTTGTCTATGGATTCTTCAATAAAGTTCAGGATATTATTCAGAAGGGATACAACTATGCTTTGTCCGGAGCGTTGAACCACAGGGCTGCCTCCATGGTTTTGTGTTTTTCTGCTTTGGCCGTGGCATTGATTTTCCTTCCGACTGTTGGTATTGAAATGATGGGTCGTGGAAGCCAGGATTCTGTTACTCTTTCAATTAGAATGCCGGTTGGAACATCCCTTGAAGAAACCGCTGGCACTGTCAATGATTTCCAGAAGATTGTTGAAAAAGAAATCCAGGGATACAAGAGAATAATCACAAGCATTGGTGGAGGAGGAAGAGGCTCGTCTTCTTATTCAGGTTCCATCCAGATTACACTGCCGCCAGTTGAGGAACGAATTGATGATGATGTAGCTATCCAAAGCAAACTTAGGGCTCACTTCAATGACTATACGGATGTGACATTTGGGTTCGGTCGTGGAATGAGACAGTCCCTGGCTGGTGATGATATCAATGTGGTTGTTCGAAGCGCAAGTCTTAAACAGGCATTGGAAGTCGCCAACCAGATTGCCCAGGTTATTGATGCAAATCCAAACATCGGTGAAGCAAGTGTCGATACTGCCGATGGACTTCCTCAAGTTGAAATCAAAGTGGACAGGGCAAGGGCTTACAGTTTTGGAGTAAATGTCAACACCGTTGCAAATGAAATTAAGGCTGCCTTGGAAGGAAGGACTGCCACCACATACCGAGAAAACGGAGAGGACTATAGTGTCTTTGTTGTTCTTCAGGAAGAGGACAGAAAAATGGTTGAGGATTTGGAGCAGATCTATGTTAATTCCGCCGCTGGACCAATCCCTATATCAAGTTTTGCCGAAGTGAAGAAAGGACTGGGACCGATTTCCATTCGACATGAAAACAGAAACCAGATTGTCCATGTCACCGCAAATCTTATTGCAAATATAAACTCCAATGTGGCCGAGGAACAAATCAAGGAAGGAATCGCCAACACATTTATCATTCCGGACGGAGTTACAATTAGTTACGAAGGTTCATGGAAGGAAACCACAAGCCAGTTCAAGACTTACGGACTTATTGGACTTATGGCAATTCTTTTGGTCTTTGGTGTTATGGCCGCCACCTATGAAAGTTTCAAGGCTCCTCTCATCAACATGACCACCATTCCGTTCCTTATTATTGGTGTTGTTTTGATTTGCAAGGTCACGGGACAGTCAATTTCTATTTTGTCTGCCATAGGTTTGATTATGCTGGTGGGTATCGTCGTCAATAACGGTATCATTTTGGTTGACTATACAAACCTTTTGGTTGACCGAGGCGTTGAATTGAAGAAGGCTTGCTATGAGGCAGGAAAGAGTCGATTGAGACCAGTTTTGATGACCACTTGTACAACTGTTTTGGGTATGCTTCCAATGTGTTT
>JAZUEV010000486.1:0-5695 GCA_045640345.1 Treponema sp. | reverse complement strand
CCTATAGAAAGATCGGCACCTGTAAGGCTTCCTGTTTTTTCAAGGGAGGCTTCCCTGTCCTTTCCGAAACTCAGTACCACGGGAATCAGGACAACCACATAGACGAACACGGAGACGACTATCATCGAGCTGATTCCGCCGAGCCACTTGATGGGTTTGGTCTCTCCGAAAACAAAAGATACAAGGGATGCAAAAGTCGTGAGGACTGTGAAGAGCAGCGGCCAGAAGGACTCTCCGAAAGCCGAGACGACCGCCTCCTTCCTGTTTCCTGTCCGCCTGAAATTCATCTTGAAACTGTTCACAAGATGGATCGAATATCCCACCGACAGGGCCATTCCGAGCAGGACCGGAATCGTGAGCAGGGGTTCATTCGCGACAATCCCGAGCCAGCCAGAAAAGCCGAAGACCGTGCTGATTCCAAGGCCTGTCGAAAGGATTGTGAAAATGATGCACCTGACATTCCGGACAAGAAATGCAAGGCAGACAACCATCACAATGAAACCGAGAAGGACGCTCCTGAACATGTTGTCCATGACAGAATCCGACATGGGCTTGTAGGTGTAGGATTCCCCCGCAGGATAGAGCCTGTATTTGTCGCTTTTGAATTCCGGGGAATTGACCACATCGCAGATCTTGCCGCTGATCTCCATGCAGAGAGGGTCATTGCCGCCGTCGTATTCATGATAATTCATTTCCAGAAGGGCCAGCCTGCAGTCGTCTGAAAAAATCGTGTTCACATAGGAATCCTTTGAAAGCATCAGTTCGCGGATTTCCTGGATTTTCTCATCATCGGGGATGCCGTCCTCAAAAGGCGATTTCACGACAATCCCCTCTTCATTGCCTGTGGCAACCTCCGATTTGACAATTCCGTCAAAATTCTTTACGTACGGGACTTCAGCCTCAAGCCTGTCGCAGAGATTGTACATGGCGGTGAGAACTTCCCTGTCAAAGACATCCTCCGCCTCAAAGAGAAAGCAGACCCCGTCAGGATTACCGAATTTTTCCTTGTAGTTCTGCCTGAGCTCCTTTTCCTTTTCGGTGATGAAAAAAAGATCTTCCTCATTGTTTGTGGCCTCGAACTTCACAAGACCTGCAAGACCAAAAGCAGTGACCAGGGCCAATGCAAGAAGGACTGCAATCCTGTGCTTCACGATTCCATTTCCGGCACGTTCAAAAAAAACATTGAATTTTGATTCTTTCATTGCGTAGAATTGTAACACGGAAAAACGGATTCTCAAGTTACTGAAAGTCATTGGAAATGCAGAACGGAAATGACAATTCA
The DNA here is from genome assembly GCA_045640345.1 of Treponema sp. Taxonomy (GTDB): domain Bacteria; phylum Spirochaetota; class Spirochaetia; order Treponematales; family Treponemataceae; genus Treponema_D. The sequence goes on along the minus strand of JAZUEV010000486.1, from coordinate 4,413 downwards.
TGCTATAATCCAACTATGAAAAAACTAAAAAGAAAAACTGTTGAAGAAAAATATGCAGAATTGATGGAAAAGATTCCTGAATTTCGACTGATGGACGATACATTCATGACTGCTTTTTTTGACGGGCAGATTGAATGCACGGAATTTGTTCTAAGAATTATTCTGAATAAAAATGATCTGAAAGTCATTTCTGTTGCAACACAGCGGGAAATTCACAGTGTTGGAAACAGGTCTGCTAGACTCGATGTTTATGCAAGTGATTCAAATGGAAAATTTTATGATATTGAAGTTCAGAATTCTGATGATGGGGCTTCTGTAAAAAGAGCAAGATTCAATTCTTCAATGATGGATTCTACTTTTTTGAAGAAAAGTGAATTTTTTGACAAACTTCCTGAAACTTATGTTATTTTTATAACTGAAAATGATGTTTTGGAAGGTAATCTTCCCATTTATCACATTGATAGAAAAATTACAGAACTTGAAAATAAAGATTTTAACGATGAACAGCATATAATTTATGTAAATGGTGCTTATAAAAGCGATGATGCTTTAGGAAAATTGATGCACGACTTTCAGGCAAAAAATCCTAAAGATATGAAATATGAAGTTCTGTCAGAAAGAGCAAATTTCTTAAAAACAAATGGAGGAGCTGGTATGTGCAAAATTATGAATGATTTAATCAGAGAAGAAAGAAAAGAAGAAAGAAAAGAAACTCAGATTGAATTGTTAGTTTCTCTCGTGAAAGACAAATTGATTTCTCTTCAGGAAGCAGCCAAAAGACTTAGTGTTTCAGAAGAAGAAATGAAAGAATTGATTGAGGACGAAGAATAATTCTATGAAAACACAAAAAGAACAGAAAATTGCGGCCAAAAGTTTTGTTGAGACTTGGGCTAAGAAAATTGCGGAAACTGAAACGAACAAGAGCAACGAAAGACAGTTTTGTCAGTTGTTTTGGACCACGCTTTTAACGGAAGTTTTTGGAATTGAAAATGTTGCGGAATTTATTGATTTTGAACGCCCTGTTCCAAAAGAATTTTCAAGCGGAAAGAATTTTATTGACGGTTATATTCCTGCTACAAAAGTTTTAATTGAACAGAAGGCTTCTAAGATTGATTTGTCGAAGGGCGAAAAGCAGTCGGACGGGCAGTTTTTGACTCCTTATCAGCAGGCAAAGCGTTATGGTTCCAATCAGAATTATTCGGAGCGTCCACGATGGATTATCGTTTCTAATTTTGTGAGTTTTGAGATTCACGATATGGACAGGATGGACAGCGAGCCTTACACGATAAAACTTGAGGATTTGCCGAATGAACTCCACAATCTTTCGATGATTCACGACACGGGAAAGAAAGAGATTAAGGAAGAAATGGCTCTTTCTGTGGAAGCTGGAAAAATCGTTGATGAGCTTTATGAGATTTTGGCAAAAAAATATAACGACTCTCCAGCTCATCAAAGAAGTTTGAATATGCTTTGTGTTCGCTTGATTTTCCTTTTGTATGCGGACGATTCTGAACTTTTTGGCAAAAAAGGTATGTTCCACAAATTTGTGGAAAGTTATGCTGCCGAAAATCTTGGTGAAGGCATAAAACAACTTTTTGCAGTTCTGAATGTGAAAGAATCTGAACGAAATGACAAGTTTTTTGATTTGGATGAAAAATTCTCACAATTTCCTTATGTGAACGGAAATCTTTTTTCAGAAGCAGATAATCTCATTCCTCGTTTTAATGAAGAAATCAAAAATCTGCTTTTGGAAAAGGGAAATTTCAACTGGAAGGACATTTCTCCGACAATTTTTGGTGCGGTTTTTGAATCTACTTTGAATCCTGAAACTCGTCACGATGGCGGAATGCACTACACTTCTATCGAAAATATCCACAAAGTCATTGATCCGCTTTTTTTGGACGGTTTGAAAGAGGAATTTGAAAATATCAAGTCTTCTTCAAAATCTGCAAAACAGAAACAGGCGGAATTTGAAGCGTTGCAAAACAAACTCGCTTCTATAAAAATCTTTGACCCAGCGTGTGGCAGCGGTAACTTTTTGACTGAAAGTTATTTGTCTTTGCGCCGTCTTGAAAACAAAATTTTGGACGAACTTGGAAACAACGGTCTTTTTGTTGATGAATATATCAAAGTGTCGATTCAGCAATTTTACGGAATTGAAATCAACGATTTTGCCGTGTCTGTTGCCAAAACTGCCCTTTGGATTGCCGAAGCCCAGACTTTCTTGGAATCACCTTCAAGCATAAACTCAAAATCCGAATTCTTCCCTCTTGAAACTTACAACAACATTGTGGAAGGCAACGCACTTAGACTGGACTGGGAAACTGCGTTTCCAATTGAAAATGGAGAATTGAAAAATGAAAGTGGAGAGATGAAAAATGAGGTGGTTGAGCTTGTCGAAACCTCAAATTGTTACATCATTGGAAATCCGCCGTTTTTGGGTGCCAGAGTTATGAATGAGGAACAGAAAAAAGATGTTCTTTCGGTTTTTGGGGAAAAGCTCAAAGGCGTTGGAAATCTTGACTATGTTTCTTGCTGGTACAAAAAATGTGCTGATTTGATGAAGGGAACTCAAATTCACGCTGCTCTTGTTTCTACAAATTCCATTACTCAAGGCGAACAACCTGCAATTTTGTTCAAACCTTTGTTTGAGGCTGGAATTAAATTCGATTTTGCCTACAGAACTTTCAGATGGGATTCTGAAAGCACAGAAAAAGCTCATGTTCATTGTGTAATTATTGGATTTAGTTGTCAAAATTCGGTGGTTGAGCTTGTCGAAACCACAAAGAATGAAACCACAAAACGCATTTACACTTCGGACAAAGTTTTTGTTGAAGCAAAAAACATCAATGCGTATTTGCTAGATGCTCCAAGTATTTTTATTGAAAACAGAAAAAAGCCTTTGTGTAATGTTGCCGAAATTAATTATGGAAGTTTTGCTCTTGATGATGGAAATTTCACGATAAAAGAAGATGAATATAATGAATTAATCAAAAAAGATTCTTCTATTACTGAATTTTTAAAACCATTTATTGGAGCTCAAGAACTTTTAAATAATCAAAAAAGATATTGTGTTTGGCTAAAAGATATAGACCCATCTAAAATCTTAAAAAATAAAATTATTATGGAGAAAGTTAATGCTGTAAAAGAATGGAGAAGCAAAAGTAATAGAAAAAATACAATCGAACTTGCAGAAACTCCAACTTTATTTGCAGAAATTAGACAACCAAAAACATCTTACTTGGCAATTCCAACTATTTGCTCTGAAAAACGAAGATACATTCCACTTGGATTTTTAGATTCTGAAGTAATTGCATCTAATCAAATTTATGTTCTCCCAAATGCCACTCTCTACGACTTTGGAATTCTCACATCAAATGTTCATAATGCTTGGATGCGTTCTGTTTGTGGAAGATTAAAGAGCGATTATCGTTATTCAAATTCAATCGTCTACAACAATTTCCCTTGGTGCAATCCTACAGACGAACAGAAATCAAAAATCGAAAAAACTGCTCAGGCAATTTTAGATGCCCGTGCAAAATATCCGGACTCATCACTTGGAGAAATGTACTCGAATATCTTGCTTTACCCAGAACTCAACAAAGCCCACAAAGAAAACGACAAAGCAGTAATGGAAGCCTATGGTTTTGATGTGAAAATGACAGAAAGTGAATGTGTGGGGAAGTTGTTTGAGATGTATGAACAGTTGAACAAATAGCGACAAGGATGTCGCGTCAATGGACTGGAAATAAGACTCGGTACTTTTGCGAAACAGGATGTTGAGCAAAAGTACAGTTGACGGAAAAGAAAAAGTAGCATATATTGGAAAAAGGAAACGCACCTAATAACCTTAGGTCTGCTTCCACTGTTTATTACGAAAAGCCGTTCTAAAAAGTGTGTCAGACTTTGAACGGCTTTATTTTTTCTCTAAGCTAAATGGCAAAGAGACAGGCGTTTACCAAGCCGGATAACCAAGCATAAAAAAGCCGGTCATCGCAAGAATCAAAATGATTCTGAACTTAATCATACGCTTTGCCTCCCATCTTCAAGAATTGAGTCGGGAAACAGCCGTCAGTCATCAAGTGCGTATGCTTAAAAAAGCACGGCTTCGTTATCGGCGAAAATTGTTCAATAGTTTAAAATGTGGCATGGGATTCAAGGCGGGAATGACAGAATCGCAGCATGCCGCAGAGTTTCCTCAGACTGAGCGGAGAATCGGGGGAAAGAAATCGAATCGATTCCAAAATCAACACGAATCCAAACCTGTTTTTTCTTGTAAATCTGAATAAATATGATATAATTCTGAACATTATGAAAAAACAAACTGGTGTTGTAGTACCGCTTTCCGCACTCTATACAAAAGACTGTGCTTCATGCGGTGATTTTTTGTCTCTCAAGTCCTTTGCTGATTTC
>JAZUEV010000485.1:0-9278 GCA_045640345.1 Treponema sp. | reverse complement strand
CTTCCCTCCCCAGCCTGTTATTACAAAAGACAATGTAACAATGAAAATTGATACTGTTGTTTACATGCAGATTACGGATCCAAAACTTTACACTTATGGTGTAGAAAATCCAATGACTGCTATCGAAAATTTGAGTGCCACAACTTTGAGAAACATTATTGGTGAACTGGAGCTTGATTCAACTTTGACCAGCCGTGATGTAATCAATACAAAGATGCGTGCGATTTTGGATGAAGCAACCGATCCTTGGGGAATTAAAGTCAATCGTGTTGAAGTCAAAAACATTATGCCGCCAGAAGCAATCCGTGAAGCCATGGAAAAACAGATGCGTGCAGAACGAGAGCGTCGTGAAAAGATTTTGATTGCAGAAGGTCAGAAACAGTCTGAAATTCTTGTGGCAGAAGGAAAAAAGCAGTCCGCAATTCTTGAAGCCGAAGCAGAAAAAGCCTCAATGATTCTTAAAGCTGAAGCAGAAAAAGAAGCAGCAATAAAAAGAGCTGAAGGTGAAGCTCAAGCAATCAAAGCAGTTCAGGAAGCAACAGCAGAAGGTCTAAAGATGATTAAAAATGCACAGGTTGATGAGCAGGTTCTAAAACTCCGCAGCCTTGAAACATTGGAAAAAGCAGCAGACGGCCAAGCCACCAAGTTGATTATTCCAGCAGATTTCCAAAACATGGCAGGACTTGTTTCTTCCATAAAAGAGACGCTAAAATAAATAATATTTGTCTATTATTCAATCGATAAATTGCAGAAGTCATTTCGACTGGAGAGAGTGTGCGAACGGAATGGAGAAATCTCAATTACAACCGTCGTATATGAGATTTCTCCACGCGCTACGCTTGGTCGAAATGACAGATGGATAATCTACGCTTGGTCGAATAAATAAATAACCAACTCTTGATCGAACAGATAAATAACCAACGCTTGGTCGAATAAATAACCAACGCTTAGTCAGATAAATAATCTACGTTGGTCGAATAAATAACCAACGCTTGGTCGAACAGATAAATATCCAACGTTGGTCGAACAGATAAATATCCAACGCTTGGTCGATTTAAGAAACTAAAATCTTAGCGTAGCAAGTTCACCACGGTTACTACAAAAGCGACCGTGGTTTAAATTTTACCAAACCCTTATTTTATTATATCCGACTTGAAGATTTTGTACTGGACCCGCCACTGCAGAACCAAAGCGAAGTTCACCACAAATGTCTTCATCCAAAACAAGAGATGTTCCATCTGGATTTTCAAATCTTTGCTGTGGTAAACGAGGGACTTCAAAATCATCACAATTCAGAACATCGGCGAAAGAGACTTTTGAGTCAAAAAAATCTTCCGGCAAATCAATTTCCAAATAAAGTCCATCAATTTCCTTCGTGATTTTTACATTTGGATTTTTTTCGCCTACAAAGTATTCTTCTTCAAAATCAACGTTCTTGGCACCATCGAAATATGCATTCCCATTAATATAAACGGCTTGCTTTACCTGGAAATATTTTTGATGATCACCAACTGTTGCACGAATCTGCTCGTCATACTCCGCATAATTTTTTGGACATCCTTTGTAAATGGCAGTTCCATAACCAAGTTTACATTCAATTTCATCAGTAGCATTTTTGGCATCTGATTTTTTACCGACAAAAATATTTGAGAACCATCTATCGTCGTCGCCGTAAATAAAAGCTGTTCCCAAAACATCGGTGGAATGTGGAAGATGATAAGGAGTTGTTCTGTCGATTACAGGATACTTATCAATAAAGCCGCACCAAAGATTATGGACATAAGCATTTCCCTGCGCACCATTGTTCAAACCATAGTCGGAGGTAAAAATATTGTTGTCCACCAAGCAAGGTCCATGAGAAACTTCAATCATCAAGTCTCGAAGATTCTGGTCGTACACATTTGCCGTGACTCTTGTTCCCTGTGCTTCCCAATCCAACCAGGTTCCCAAAGTACAGTGATGGATATAGTTGTCCCTAAGTGTCACATCAATTGCCGCATGGAGTTTGATTCCTGCAATCTCATAACCAAAGAACTCAAACTTTGTAGCAATATTGTAGATTTCGTTTCCATAAATCTGACTAAAAACACAACCCATGTGACCAACAATTCCATTTTGACCACAATCGTAAATCTTGTTGTTGCGAACAATATGACTACCGATCCTTTCTTTAGACCAACCAATGTGGAGTGCCTTAAAAACTGCCTCCATCTGATATTGATAGCCAGGCTTTTTCTGGTCCTTTGTAAAATTGTTATGACCAGTAGTTTCTTCCTTCCCCAAACTGATTCCGCTACATCTTGCATCATGGATAATATTGTTTTCAATTATCCAACCCTTGCTCCAGTTGGTTCCCAACAGTCCATACTGTTTTGCTGTCGGTGGTGCCCATTGACAAGCAGCCTGACTCATTTCAAAGCCCCGAACAGTTATGTAATCAAGATTTGTTTTTTCAGGGAAGAAGCAACATTTTCTGACATTGATTTCAACTTCCTCTTTATTTGGATCTTTATCTTGGAAATTTGCATAGATAAATGTTGTTCCAGCAGGGTCAACTTCAGCATGCCAAACATAAAGGGTTCCATCCACGTCAGCAATTTTTCTGTTGCGACCTTCGTCCCATGTCCAGAATTTACATTCGGTCTTTGGCTGAGGATTTTTCACTTCATCAATAGAAGAAACTTCATACAAGCTTTTTCCATTCAGATAAACTTCACCAAGATGCACCGGTGGATTTTTAGGCTGCTCCAACCAATCACCACCAAGTTCTTCAGCAAAGGGGTTAAAATCACCAAAGAAAACATCTGACAAAATAACTCTCCAAACATCTCCCTCAAGATGTTCCCACTTTTCGATTCGTTCAGATCCCCTGATTTCGACTTTTTCAGTTGCAGCCGCCTCATATACAATGGGAGCAGATTTTGTTCCACCGTTTTGAGGTTTAACCCATTCTCGATAGACACCTTCGTGAACAATAATTCTATCACCAGGAATCGCTATGTTCGCAGCTTTCTGAATTGTAGAAAATGGATACTGTTTTGATCCACAAAATCTATTATTTCCCTTCTTTGACACATGATAATCCATACGAGCCTCCAAAAATCAACAGACAATTATTGCCCAACAAATTAATTTACTTCACCTACCAAGGCAAAAATCACTTCCTTAGGAAAACCAATATTGCTTTCCATTGAGTATGTGAAATCATTGCCCGTCCAAGTTGCAAGAGTATACAGTCCATCTTCCGACCCCTTCGCAACAACCCTAGTTCCGTTTTCCACAAAGATTTTTGTAAAACTGTATTTCTTAAAATCCTCGCTCACATCCAAATTTCCAACGGCTTTTCTAACAACAAAAGACTCCTCAGCATTTTTGGTGTTTTTGTATGTGACACTGATTTTATAATCATCCTGAACCGAATATTCAGAAGGTTTGTAGACTGCAAAAGTTTTTGGTGCAACCATTTTGAAATTGGCAATCTTTTCTGCTGATTCAAGGGATGCAACTTTTTTTGTTAAACCAACAGTCTCAAAAACCTCGATAGTCTCTTCTTCTGGTTCGGTGATTTCAGGTTCCAAATCTTCTTCATCCTGTGTTTCGGCTGGGTTTTCATCTGTCTCGGAAATTGTAGCACTTTCATCCGTTTCAGTATTTGACTTTTGTGGTTCTGCTAAATTTTCTTCTTTAGATTCTTTAATTGATTCATCTACATTTTTATCTGATTCTACGATTTTCACCTCGTCAACCTGCGTGGCATCAGGTTTTGATTCTGGAACTGCATTGGTTGTAGCACAAGAAAACAAAAGTCCGGAAACAACAATGGCAAGTGGTAAAATAAATCTTTTCATAACATCTCCAATGAATACTATTATTCCATGATACAACCAAAACAAGAGATTTTCAACCGAAAAATGAATGAATCCATCGTCACGAATCAAGCCCCGCAAAACTTATTCAAAATCAAAAGACATGATTACTGGCACATGGTCGGACAATCGCTCACGAAGGTCCTGAGATGATTTGAACACTTTTCCATAAATTGTTAAAGATTTTACCTTCTCCAAATTTGTTCCGCCGGTTCCAAGTTTTGCCCTAGACATATAATGCTTCACACAATTTTTCATGGCCTGATTAAAAATAAAATGATCAAAGTCGTTTGCATACTTGAATCTATCTTTTGATGTTGACAAAGTTGTTTTTGGACTGCTTCCCCCATCAACAAAGTACATAAAAAATCCCATGTCATCAAATTCCCAACGGTTGGTGTTAAAGTCGCCACCCATAACAATTGGCTCGTCGGAAAGTTCGCCACCAAATTCATTCAACATCATGTCGGCAAGATTTTCCAAATCCAGATTCCGTTTTTCCACAGAATTTTTTGACTGAAGATGCACATTTCCAACCACAAATGTTTTTTTCGTGCTTAAATCTGTGAATCTGACCACCTGCAAATTGTTTTTATTGAATCGATAGTCGCAATCCGGGAAAGATGTAAATCCCAAAGTGTCGGCCATATCTTCCGCTATAAATTTTGAACTGTCATACAAAATTGCATTGTTCTGACTCATGTCTCCTGCTGAAATTTCAATTCCATCAACAACAATCTTGTCATGCAAAAGATAAGTAGCAGTTGAAAAAAACTTCCATGATTTGCCCAACTCATCAGCAATATCATTCAAAATGGTTCGAGGCTGTGGTGCTTTGAAATGGACTTCAATATCACCATAGTATTTTTTCACAAAACCACGCTTCAATTCCAAGGGGACTTCCTGAAGCAAAACAATCTGGGCGTTATTGTCCTTAACAATTTCTGCAATCTGAGAAATCCATTCATCTCTATGCTCTTTTTTGTAAGCACTGTTGTGGGCAATATTAAAAGACATAAGTGAAATTTCCTCCGCAAACAAAAGTGCAGAAAAAATCATCAAAACAAAAGTCAAAGTCCATTTACGAATTTTTTTCATAAATCGTCCCCTTCAAGTCAAAAATCAATGAACAAACTCCGTCCAATTTTCGTCAATCAAAAGTTGGTATGGCTTGTACTGATTTTTATAATTCATTTTATCACAATCTGCAATATAGTATCCCAAATAATGATAGTCCGACTTCAATTGTCCGTCAAACAAATTTCCACGACAGGCTTCAATCTCCATCAACATACTAAAAACCCCAAGACTTCTTTTCATCATTTCATCGCTGGTGTCATAATAAAAATAATTGGAAGAAAGTGCATGCATCGCACGATCAACCACACCCACGGCAATCAATTTTCCATTCAGTCGATAATCCATATTGTAGGTTCCTGAATAAGTTTTTCGGTCCACATCTTCTAAACCATTTAAACCAAAAATAGTTTCCAAACTTTCTTCATAAGATTTTTCACTATCAGGATTGTGACGCTTATCATACATTTGGAACAACTTGATTTTTTCATCGGTCACAAAATCAGCTGGATTTGAGGTCAAAGTGATTTCCAGATCAGAATTTTTTCTCAAAGCCTTTCGTTGACTTTTTGACGGAACAAAATCATCAACACAAACACGAATCGGAAGACATTTTTTACAATGGGGACAGGTTTCACGATAAAAAAACGGTCCAGACCTTCGCCATCCTTTTTCCAATAATCCTCCATAATATACCTCTTGATATGTGTATCCATCTGGAGGATTTTTAGAAATATCAGTTAACAAATCTTCCGAAAGAATCCATTCAAAATTTTCTTTTGTGGTTTGTCCATCAAAATATCCACAAGGGGATTCATAAAATTCATCTTCTATGTTTTCTTCCATAATATACTCCTAAAAAATATGGAAAGTACGACGTGTGAGTTCAAAAAAAAATCTATAACTCACCCATATCTAAATATAGGAAAAAAAATCAATTTGTAAAGAAAAAAGCCGAAAATACTTTTTCAGTAAATACTAATAAGTGCTTTATAACGATTTTTTATTTGACTTTTTTCAAATTTAATTTAAAATTTAAAATGATGGAGGCTACATGAAAAAATTTATTTCCCTAGTTTTAACTTTTACTTTGATTTTTGGGATTTCATCTTGTTCTAAATCTTCAAAATCTCTTGAACAGAAGGCACAGTTTTTTACACAATTGGAAGATTTGGTCAAAAAAGCGGAAAACAGTTCAATGGAGCAGATAGCAAAAATCATCGAGCAGTTCACAGAATTTGCTGATAAAAATGCAAAGTTCATGGATGGAACTGAATTGACCAGCGAGGAAAAAGAAAGACTCATTGATTTAACCAAAAGATTTGCTCTTTCCACCCAAATTTCTGAAATCAATTATTCTGATTACACAGACGAAAATATTACCGAAAACAATAGCGATGAACCACTTTTTGATATGTCCTTCCTGGATGATTTTAACTATGACGACTTGGAATTGGATGACAATTTGAACTTTGGTGAATCAATTAACACTTTGATTTTTGGTGATGATTTGTCCATCGGGTCAAGTAGTCCTGCACCAATTGTGGACGACATTTTGGGTGGATTGAATCTTGGTGGTTCTTCATCCTCTGCAAACGATTTGGGACTTTCAGATTTGGAGCTTCCATCTTTTGATTTTGGAGACGTGGAGTTCTAATACAACTGTCGTTCTAAAAGCTACGTTGCACCGCACTGTTACGGCTTTATCCTTAATGTGAGATGCTGAAACAAGTTCAGCATGACAGAACTTTTTGGACCGTCCCTTTGAACAACAGACATCCATTGATTTTTGAAATACTGAAATGATTTCAGCATGACAGAACTTTTTAGACCGTCCCTTTGAACGACAGACTATTGATTTTTGAAATGGTGAACAAGTTCTGTATGACATCATTTGGACTGGAGAAAGTAAAGCAATAAAAGACCGTCATTTCGACTGTAGCGAGCGAAGCGAACGGAATGGAGAAATCTATAAACAATGGTCGTTAATGAGATTTCTCCACTTCACTGCGTTTCAGTCGAAATGACAAATAACCAATCTTCGCTTATCCAAAATGTCTGATAACCAATCTTTGTTTGTCCAAAATGACTGATTATTCAATCTTTGTTTGTCCAATATAACTGATTATTCAAAATGTCATCAATTGGAAGATTTATTCCCAAACGGTTTTTATTGGGGAACCTTCGTCGGAAGCATCAGCAAAAGTTTCCTTTAGACTGTTAAAATAGTCGCCCAAAACTTGTTCCGCCGCAACCGAATTTTTGAAAACAATATTCCATTCATCATGGGGCTCCATAATCAAATCAAAAAGGGCATCCAAGTTTCTTCCATAATATGATGGAAAATTAAAGGTCGTGGATAAAATATTGTGCAAATCTTCTTTTGACTGAACAGTTCCCAAATCAACAGTAAAATCCATTTACTCCTCCCCGTACAGCAAATCAAAATGCTCGTAATGATCGGAGGTGTAATAAATCAAACCGTCATTGGAAAAAACAATCCTCTTTGTTCCACGATTTTTTTTGCCAATCGTCCCAATATCACATTCAGTATAAGTTCGACCAGATTTTTTTGGAAGCACCCCTTCACGATTGTAAAACTTGTCGCCGCCAATACATTTTCCTTCAGCCAAATCAGAAAGACAAACACCTGGAGTCCAACCAAGTTTTTCCGCCTGAGCTTTGGTGATAAAATTTTTCGGCAATTTTTTGTAAGTGTAAATGTAAAGCGCCACATCATCCTTTGAATAAAAGTTGCCCTTTTCATCCAGTTTTTTTACTGATTCAGTCTGCTGATTTTGATTAAGATTTTCCACAGTCTCAGAAATCACATTCTGAATATCAACTGCTAAATCTGCAAAAGTCTCTGGTCCATCAGCAATCAAAGGTTCTTCATCAGTCTCTATCTCTGCCAAAAATTCATCAGCAAGAATTTCTTCAAGAACTTCAGGTTCATCTTCAATTTTTATAGAATCATTGTCTATCGATGCCGAATCATTTTCATCGATTATGGTCAGAGTTTGATTTTGATTTTCACCAACCGTTTCATCCTGAATGATGTTGTTTTTTTTCAGAGTTTTAACCACAAAAAGAGCGGCAACAACAAAAATCAACGCACCTACATATTTTAGAATTTTTCTTTTAGAATCCGACATTACGCCTCCTCGTCCATTTCCAAGTAGGATAAAATATTTTTTAGTTCATCCATTTCGTCCTTGGCTTTTATGTATTCATTTTTAAGAATCTCAACTTTGGTCTGCAACTGAATCGAAATAAATCCCTGTGTGTTCACCATTTGATTTTGGACTTCCAAGTATTTTTCCTGTAGCTCCATCATTTGGTTTTTCAATAGATTTATTTTTTCTTCAATTTCGTCCTGAGTCATTTCAATCATGGTCACCACCAAAAACTGAAGTTTTTAGAAATTCTCTCATTCAAATAAGGTAGCACTTTTTAAAAATCTCTGCTATAGTTTTTGTAGGAGTTTTAAATGCAAACATTAAATAATAATTTTTTATCCCTTTCTGTTGCTGAACATGGTGCAGAGATTAAGTCTTTAAAAAATGTGTCCACTGGATTTGAATATATGTGGCAAGCTGATTCTGCTTATTGGGGTCGCACTTCCCCTATTCTCTTCCCGATTGTTGGAAACTATAAAGACAAGACTTCCATATATGATGGTAAAAAATATAATTTGTCCCAGCATGGTTTTGCCCGTGATATGGATTTTGAAGTTGAATCAAAGACCAATGAATCTGTCACCTTTTTGTTGAAGGATACAGATGAGACATTGACAAAATATCCATTCCATTTTGAATTGCGAGTGACTTATACACTTAACGAACGGTCGGTAGTTGTAAAATGGAGCGTCAAAAACACAAACGATGGAACCATGTATTTTTCAATCGGTGGACATCCAGCGTTCAACTGTGATTTGTCCAAGTCCTATCTTAAATTTGACGGAACAAATGTCCTAAACTGTGGTGTCCTTAATTCAAAGGGCGAACTTTCGTCAAAGGTCGTAAACATTGAGCTTGAGCACAACACATTACAGCTTGATTCAAGTCTTTTTGATGATGACGCATTGATTTGTGAAAACAACCAGACCCAGGAGATTGTTTTGGGTACAGATAAGGGTACAGATTTGTTGAAAGTGTCTTTTGACGCACCAGTTTTTGGACTTTGGTCACCTGCTGGCAAAAATGCTCCCTTTGTTTGTATTGAACCTTGGTTCGGACGCAGCGATAGAGAGGATTTTGATCAGAGTTTGGAAAATCGTCAGTGGGGTAACAAAATATCTACCGGTGAAACTTTTGAAAAAGAGTACACAATAAC
>JAZUEV010000484.1:0-4811 GCA_045640345.1 Treponema sp. | reverse complement strand
TATGTGGAAGTAGACATCTGTTTCATCAGTGAATGTGCCATTGTCAATCTGCTCTTTGTTGCCCAAAAGCTCTCCAAGGTACTCCTTGATGAAGTCAGTATGGGTACCGCTAGATCCAGCGACATTATCAAAGTTGACTGTCCAGGCAAGAGAAGCGTCACCGATAAGCATCCATTTTCCAGCGGCCCTTCCACTGTCCACAGGTCCAGTAATTTTTGTTGAATCGCTATCAAGAGATACGGCATAGTATACCTGACCATTCAAGGCTTCAGCTGTACCATAAACCGCGGTGGCAGATTTTACTGAAGCGGATGGAACATTGATAGTTATGTTAGGCTTTGTATTGTCAATCTCAAAACCGAAAGTCTTTTGTGTTACAGCACCGGCTGCATCGGTTGCCTCTACCACGCCCTTGAATGAACCAGACTTACCCGTCAAAGGAATTTCCTGAGTGTTCCAAACATTACCGGAACCTTCGGTGGCTGTATAAGTATCGGACTTGCCATCAATCTTTACAGATACAGAAGAAATACCGTTCAGATCAGTGACCTTGAAGCTTAACTTCATTTTGTTATAGATTCCACCAAAGAGTCCTGCCGCAAAATCTGTCGAGCTTGGTTCATAGGCTTGCTTCTTTTCGTTGTAGACAGCATAACTAATGTCCCCGATTTCAGGTGGATTGGTGTCCACTTTCAGTTTGAGAACAGATGTTTCTGTCAAATCATTTTCTCCATCAGTAAGTTTCGGAGAAGAATACTGATTTGCGTCGGTGGAAAGTTTTGACTCAAAAACAGTACCAGCGGTATCTGTCACTTTGAAGCAAATGACATTATCACCTTCGTCTTTTAATGTAAGCGTCCAAGTTCCACTGTTGACACCCAAATTCTTGTATCCAGTACCATTAATGTTGTACTCTAATATTTTGATTCCATCGTCGTCCCTTATGTTTCCAATGATGGTCCTATTCTTGAACCAGACTGGATTGGAGTCGGTCATGTTCTCAAGAGAAACATTGTTAAAGCTGATGACAGGCCTGTCTCCATCAGGATCCATAGTGTACTCGTAAATCTTGTTTATAGCGTTTCCAGCCACATCAGTAGCTGTGACCTTAACCAAAACCTTCTTTGAAGTTCCTTCATAGTTACTGCCATCAATGAATTTTATGCTACCGCTGTTGTTGGTAGTCATATCAAGGATGAAGTTCCAGTTGTAAGCTGAGAATCCAGGCTTTGGATCAACTATCTCCCAGTCACCATCAGCACCAGTCATGGAATATTCCATTGTCACGGACTCAAGTTCTTCATCATCCGCACTACCTGTTACGACAACTGTACCATTGACAGAAAGTGGAGAGCCGGTTTCGCCCCAAATCTTTGTCACAGGGGACTTGAGAGTGATTGTCGGTTGTGTATTATCAACAACAATCTGGAAGAATGTCTGCTGAACAGAATTTCCCGCTTTATCGGTGGCGATTGCCCTTACGGTACCCTGAGCAAGAGATGCCTTACTGATTATGGCCCTATAGCTCTTAACTGAACTGTCAGCGTCAGTGATTGTGTAGGATGCAATATCAGCGGCAGTTGGCTCAGAAGTTATAGCCCTTGTTGAATATGTAACAGTTGCAGGAACAGTTGTCTCACCAATTTTGAAGACAAGAGTTGATATTCCGGCTCCTGAATCATCAACATTTCCATAGATATACAAATCCCTAGATCTGTTGCTTCTGGCGGTTCCACTTGTGGAAGAGAATTTTGTTTCATCAAAGGAATAATACTTGGAGTCAAGAGTTGGACTTGTCTGGTCCACATTGACCATCACCTTTTCCACCGCACTCTTGTTTCCGGCCTTATCCACTGCCTGCATCCAGACTGTGTTTTCCCCCTCATTCAAATTGTTGACTGTGAATGTATATGGAGTGTTTGAGATTGCGGCTACCTCTCCAGTCTTTGTGCCAACAATATCAGAAGGCTCGGTTTTAGATAACTTGTAATATACATTAGCAAGACCAGACTCTTCGTCAGTTGCCACAGCTCCAACTCTTATGACATTATTCTTGAACCAAGCGTCCTCGTCATAAGCTTTTTCCTCGACCTTCTTTGAGTCGGCCTGAATAGTTGGAAGGGTTCCGTCAACAGTCGTAGACAGAGAAACTGGTGCACTTACACGACCGGCTGCATCAACCGCATGGGCCTTGATGTTCCACTTTCCGTCATTCGTTCCATCCCGCTTCAATGTTAAGGTGGCTTTTCCGCCTGCTCCCGGTGTCAAAGTCAATCCCGTCTCAGGTGAATCAAGAACTATAGTGCATACACCAGGATCCAAATCAGTGCCGGTAAATGTCAGTGTCAAATCCGAAGAAGATCTACCATAATATTCATCCAAACTTGCAGGACTTACAGAAATTTCAGGTATGTTATAGTCAAAGACAAGGCCAGTGACCTCCGCTGTTTTCTCATTCAACACACCGTCCAAGGCTCTTACAGTAAGTTTATTATTTTTACCAGCGTTAAGTTTTTCCTTAGGAATGCTAATGGACCAAGAGACATTGGAATTTCCCTTTGGAGCATCATTTACATAATTTGTCGTAAATGCTCCACCATTCAAAGACCATTCAAGTTTGTCGGTTCCAGAACCTGTGTCAGACCATTTTCCGCTGACAGTAAGTTTTCCATCAGCCAAATCATCTTCGGTGATAAGTTTATCATTAACTGGAGTAGTTATTTCAAGAGTAGGAGCAGATTTATCTTCCGTGAATGTAAGAACACCTGGCAATGAGGAAACAAGACCTGCCAAATCCTTTGCAGAAAGTGAGAGGACTCCAGAAGTTCCGCCTGTGAATTTCGCTCTCCATGCCTTAACATTTGACCTATTTGAATCGTTAAGGGTTGATATTGACCATCCATCATTTTCAAAGGCATCAGACGAGCTAGAGGAAGTAAGATTGGTTGCTGTATAGGAAACAGTCGGTTTGACCTCAGCTCCTGCCACAGCGAAATCAAGGGAAGCAAGTCCTCCTTCATCTGAGACAAGTCCATAAAGAGTAATTCCTATAGGCTTGTTTTCTCCATAGAAAACTTTTGAAGGAACTTCAGCAAGTCCAGAGCCAGCGTCGCAGTAAAGGACGGAAACCTTTGGTGCTCCAGTGTCAACCTTTATTTGGGAATCGTTCTGAACGCTGACATTTCCTGCAACATCATATAACTTTATATGGAGTTCATTAATTCCACCATTGTCGGTAGACAAATCTGTTACAGTCAAAGAGAATGTCTTATTTGTTTCATCAATCGTTGCGGCAGTTGAGCTTGGACCATCGTTGACCCAGTATTCCACCTTTGACAGAGCGTTTGCCTCTGTGTATTCACCGTTTATCTTGAGGGTTGTTGATGTGTAGGCGACCTTTTTCTCACCAGAGACTTTAACATCGCCAACAACAGGAGCTGTTTTATCTATAATTGTCTCAAGGACAAGAGGAGCGGACTTCAATCCAGAAGCATCCTCAGCGACAATTTCGATAGTCCATTTTCCGTCGTCGGCAGGAAGGTTGACCGTGGTTACAGTTTCTTTTACATTAAGAATAGGTGTCGAGGCCTTTCCAGGCTTGTCTACCCCATCCTTTTTCACTGTGGCATTTACATTTGCGACTTTGAAGCCATCATTTGATTTTATCTCAACTGTCTGGGCGGCTTTGTAATATGGTTCAAGTTTCGCTGGTGTCACAAGGGAAACAACAGGCTTCTCAAATCCAAAAATCAAGCCCTCGTATTTTGTTGGGGATGACATATTCTCCAAAGCATCCACAGTTTTGAGTTCGATAGAGAAATTCTCACACTCTTCTTCAATAACAACAGGAAGTGTCCAACCGTTTTCGCTTGTGGTGCGATCAGGCAAATCATTGGCAAACACTTTATTCCAGTCGGTCTCTCCGTTGATTTTATAGAGAATATTTTTAGTTCCGATACCGTCAACATCGCTTACAGTACCGCTGAGAATATATTTATACTTGGAGCCTTCCTTTTTCAGGTACGATGATGAGGTGTTTATCTTTTTATTCTTTAATTCCGTATCATTGTCAACCTTGAGGACAGGAGCCTTGTTATCATAATGAGCAATGAATGTCACTTCGTTGCTTGTCATAACACCGTTATATGCTGACGCCTTGATTACAGCAGTGACATTACCGCTTGATTGTACGGCAAGAGGGATGGTACAGTCATACTCAACTTTAGCAGAGTCTGTTGTCAAGGCACTTCCATTAATTCCAGTTGTAACAGGGCTGCCAATCCTTTTGTTTGCGACAAGAGCAGCTGATTCTGAAGTATAGTAGCCATCATAATATGTGACAGTATATTTTACAGCCTTTTTGCTTAAATCTGAGGAATCCTGAGCGTATAAGGACTTTTCTTTGTCAGAAATTTTAATTTTATATCCCTTGGCAAATTCGGTGGAGTTTTTCATAAACTCTTTTCCTGAATCCTCAGCGGAAGTCAAGACCGCAGGAACTCCAGATGTGACTACCTTAAATCCATATCCTCTGGTGCTGTCAGGAACCATTTCAACGCCGTTAATATCTTTGCCGAAAACTTCTAATTTATAATTTCTGCCAATTATGAAACCGATTCCTGATTTTTCGAGGCTCAAATTCAATGAACCACCAGATACAGCAGACAAGGATGTGGCAGGAGTTCCATCGCTGGCAGTAAAACATTCAGGTGTATGGTCTTTGTCAATGGTATAAACAGTATTTGAACTCGTCTCCGTTATTTTTACAGAAATTCCAGCAGGGTCAATGGCTGTCTTATCCCTTCCGGCTG
>JAZUEV010000483.1:0-19596 GCA_045640345.1 Treponema sp. | reverse complement strand
TGCTCAGGCATCGGATATTTCGTCATGATCATGTCAGCCATTGACTCTTTTTCCTCCTGTCATTCTGCAGATATGCTGAGCAGCAGCATCCTGCTCGTCTTTATAGAAAGCTGCGCGCTTAAGGAGTGAATCAAAATCGACCAGATGGGCATCAAAGTCCGGCCCGTCAACACAGGCAAACTTTGTTTCGCCGTTTACTGTTAAGCGACATCCTCCGCACATACCGGTTCCGTCAATCATAATTGTGTTAAGAGAAACTGTGGTCTTGATGTTGTACTTCTTTGTTGTTGCTGCACAGAACTTCATCATAATTGGTGGTCCAATGGCAATAACCTCAGCCGGTGGAACATCGCTCTGACACATTCTTTCAAGAGGAACTGTTGTGACACACTTTTCACCAGCAGAACCATCGTCTGTACAGATGATAACTTCATCACAAACAGCCTTCATTTCATCAACGAAAATCAGCAAATCCTTTGTGCGGGCGCCTTCAATCAAAATGACCTTGTTTCCAGCTGCCTTCAAAGCCTGAACAATTGGATAAAGTGGAGCTGTACCAAATCCACCACCAACACAAACAACAGGTCTGTCGTATTTTTCAATAACGCTTGGAGTTCCCAAAGGTCCCAAAACACCACCAAGATAGTCACCAACATTCAATTTTGAAAGCTTGTATGTAGATGCTCCAACTGGCTGGAAAGCGATTGCCACCCAACCTTCTTCGGCATTTGCATCGGCGATTGTCAATGGAATACGCTCTGTCAAATCCTGATCCACTTGAACAATCAAAAACTGTCCAGCCTTGCGATTTTTTGCAATATCCGGAGCTTCAAACTTGATGTAGAAGACATTTTCGGACAATTGTCGCTTCTCAATGATCTTATTCATATTATTTTCCCTTACACAAAAGATTTTTGCTATTATCCAAAGGTCGTTCAAAACCTAAATTTTAGAGACCACCCTAACTAAAAAGTATACCATATATATAAAATTTGTTAAAGAAGGCAAGATGATTTTGTTGAAATGAAAATGGGCAATTTAATAGAAGATATTTTAAGGATTTTTTCAGCCAAGATTGAACGCTCCCACTGTTGTTTGTCATTTTTCTGTTTTCTCCCTAAATTAAATTGTTGATTCTTGAAAAATCAATAAGGATGGGAAAATGAGAATAGCTGTTGGAACTTGGATGACTCAGATGGAAATGATGAAGAATGTAAAATTGTCTTATCCTTGTGCAAGACATTTCTTTTGATACGTTGGGTTTAAAATTGATTTTTCAAGGTCAAAGCAAAAAAAATGTGTCCAATAATAAAAGGATTCCTGATTTGCAACTGCTTCCTGATGGAGATTTTTTGGAAGTGAAGCCGCTTAACCAGGAAAGATTTATTCAGGCTTTAAAAGAGTTGAATGATGTTGACTAAATTATTGAATCGAAACATATCCCACATCTTCAATTAATTTTTGTCCTTGCTCAGAGAGAATCCAGTTGATAAATTCTTTTGTCTCTGGAGTTTCTCTGTCTTTAATTGTGACGGCATAAAAATTATCGGTGATTGGATATGTCTTGTTGCGAATTGTTTCTTTAGTTGGTTCAACTCCATTCAATGATAAAACTTTTATATCAATATCCTTGTTCATGTTTTGGACAAAATATCTAAAGGAATATCCAATGGCGTTTTTGTGATTTTGATAATCGGACACAACGTTGATTAATCCCATCATTCCTTGAACTTCGTGAGTTTCTGCTGGAAGTAAATTTGGTTCATCTTTCATAACTTTCAAAAAAGCTGTTTGACTTCCACTGTTTGCATCTCGCTGGAAAGGTCTAATGTTCAAATTTTTTCCGCCAAGATTTTTCCAATTTGTAGTTCGTCCTGTGTAAATATCTTTTATCTGTTGGAGCGTCAAATTGGAAACTGGATTTTTACTGTTGACCACAAAAACAAATGCCTCATATCCAATCGGATAAAGATTCAATTCAACACCAGCTGCCTTTGCCATATCGATTTGTTGATTTGAAGGTTGGGCAACAAAAATTATATCGCTTTCACCTTTGATTAAATTTTCATACGCACCGATTGTTGTATCAAATTTAATATATTTATTTATATCATCAATTTGAGGATATACTGCTTGGACAAAAGATCCGTAGATTGGAAATAAAGCTGTTGCTCCATCCACAATCGGAAGGGCATCATCTTTTGAAAATTTTAGAGACGCTTCTTTGTCTAACTTTGTTAGATTATTATTATTGCTGAAGGGAACATATTTTCCATAATGGCTTGTGTTTTGATTAAAAGTGATTGAAGGAATGTAATTGAATTTATAAACCCCTTCGGAAAAAATAATGCCAGCAAAAATAAAAATCAACGCCACCAAAGAGATGATTGATTTTTTGAAAAATTTTTTGTTGCTGATGCTGAATGTAATAAATCCAATCAAAGCGAGGATTGAAACTCCAATTACAAAAACTAAATAACTTGTTTTAATTCCAGACATGGAGACCAAAAACCAAGTTACAAAAGTTGGGATAACTAAAATAATTGCTGCAATCATACATGCAATAATGGTGCTAAGTTTTTTCATATATACCTCAAATTTTTTGTGAAATCATTTTTCCGTCAACAAAATATTGCAATTCTTTATAACCGATTTTTTTTGCAAAATTGATAGCATCATCAAATCCAAAATCCAGATTGTCTGGTGTGTGCGCATCGGAGTTGATTGTGATGGGAACATTTTTTTCATAAAGCAGTTCCAAAAAATATTTTGAAGGATACGGTGAGTCCAAATATCCACGGGCCATTCCACCTGTGTTGATTTCCACGCAGATTCCAGATTTTGCAATTGCTTCAGCAGTTTCACGGATTTCGTTTTTGTACCAATCAGCAGTTTCATCAAAAAAAGTGTCAGGAGCTTTTGGTGAATTTTGTTTGCGAATTAAATCAGGATGAGCAAGAATTGTGAAGTTACAATTTTTTATCATGGTGCGTTCAAAATCAAAATATGATTGGACTGCTTTTTTTCTGTCGCCATCAAAAACTGTTTTTATTTTTTCACGGGTTGTTTCAAAATTTCCGTCTGCTTCAATGAACCCATTTTTTCCTGGCACATAATGGACTGCTCCAATTAAATAGTCTGGATTAAAATCAGCATAATTTGAAAAATCTGGTGCGGCAACTCCTGCGATAAAATCAGCTTCAAAACCAAGTTGGATATTTATTTGATTTTCGTACAACTTTTTGAGACGACGAATTTCATTCACATAATTTTTGTGCTCACGGGATTGCAGATGCCAGTCGCTGGAAAATGGAAACATGGAATGACTTGAAAATCCGAGTACATTAAATTTTTTTTCAATGGCTTTTTTTATCATTTCCTCTGGACTTGCTTTTCCATCGCAAAAAGTTGAGTGCGTGTGAAAATTTGTTTTAATAAAATCATTCATAAAATTATCTCCTAAACAGTTTAAATTGCTGCTATCCAATTTTCGGCAAGATTTTTTAGTCTCACAAAATCAATTGAAAAATTCATGTGTGCGGCTTCCGTTGCAACTTTGTTTTTTTCTTTTGCTGATTCAGAAATTTCCATTCCAATTATTACAAGGGTCGTGGCTTTTATGAGTTCACTTTCTTTGACCAATTGGAAAGCTTGTTTTTCAATTTGCTTAAAATCAGGTAAATTTTTTTTGAGACATTTTTTTATGTCGTCCAAAATTGTTTCTGTTTGTTTTAAGAATTTCTGGGTCTTGATTTTCGCTTTTTTATTGTTGTTGTTCATGCTGTTCAAAAAAGCTGTAATGTCCCAAAAATTTTCTGCTTCGATTTTTAAATTTGTAAGACGCATAATTTCTTTTGCAGATGGAACAGAAAGAATTGTTTGCCATTTTTCGAGAGTCTTACGAATCAACTCTTTTTTAAAAGGTTTTACAATTATGTCGTTGATACCTTGTTTTCTATATTCCGCAAAATCATCTTCATCATTGTTTGCTGTACAAGCGATGATAATTCCGCCATACTGTTTTTTTCTTAATTCAATTGTCGCATCCAATCCACTTTTTACAGGCATAAGAATGTCCATAAAAATCATATCGATGTCTGGATTTGCTGTAACAATTTGTATTGCTTGTTCTCCATCTTCCGCAGAAAAAACGGTTGCTCCATATTGAGCAAGAAAAACTTCCATAATTTTTCGATTGACTGGATGGTCTTCTGCAATTAAGACTTTCATATCTGAAGCAATATTTTTATTATCGGTCTGAACTAAAAACCCATCGTTGGGTTTGTTTTCTATGACAGGTAAATCGATTGGTTGAGAAAATGCCTCCGTCAAAGTTTTGATTAAAGATGTTCGCTTGATTGGTTTGTAAATATAACCGTTGAACCAGTTAAGCAGTTTCATCTTTGCTTCACCACCCATTTGTCCTTCTGGAACCAAAAGATAAAGTTTTATATCATTCAGGGAAGTGTCGTTTGTGATTTCTGCTCCAAGTCTCCATCCATCCATGTTTGGCATAATCATATCAATCAAAGCCAATGTAAATGGTTGTTCCGTTTGGGAAGCGTCTTTTAATTTTTCCAAAGCATCTTTTCCACTTGACGCTGTTACAATATTTTTTATGCCTAAAGATTTTATTTTATCAGCAAGACTCATTAAGCTTAAACTGTTGTCATCAACAATAAGCATTTTTCCATCTTCAGGAAAATTTGGAATTGGATTTTTATCGGGATTAAAATCGGAACATTCAAGGGGAATTGAAAAATAAAAAATTGAACCTCCTGATGGATTTTCTCTCATACCGATTTCGCCTTTCATTAAATCAACAAGATTTTTACAAATAGAAAGTCCTAGACCAGTGCCACCATAGCGACGAGTTGTGGATGCGTCAACCTGATAAAAACTATTGAAAATTAAAGGCTGTTGTTCTTTTGAAACTCCAATCCCAGAATCCATGACTTCAAAATAAAGTTGGTCGTTCAATTTTCGCAAGCTGATTTGTATATAACCGTTTTCCGTAAATTTTACAGCATTTTTTGCAAGGTTTAAAAGTATTTGCTGAACACGAGTTGGATCGCCTGTAACAAATTTGGGAAGTGAATAATCAATATTTGTGATGATTTCAAGATGCTTATTAAAACCTTCGATGCTGATTAAATCAACAACTCGCTCCGTCAATTCGATTATATCAAAAGGGATGTTTTCCAGTTGATAATTTGCGTAAGTAATTTTTGTGTAGTCCAAAACATCGTTCGCAAGTTGAAGCAAAACGTTGGCGCTGAATTCAATCTGCCTGACATACTCAAGTTGCTCTGTATTCAGACTGGTTTCTGAAAGCAGTTCCGTGGTGCTTATAATTGTTTGTATTGGGGTGCGAACTTCGTGCATTGTGCTTGCAAGAAATCGACCTCCAGTTTCATTTCTTATGTCGCTCATTTTATTACCAAATTTTATTTTATTGATATAACAGATTTTTTTCAATGACATTTTTCAAATTGAAGAAGATGTCGATGAGTAAAAATTTATGGATTCCTTGAATTGAATAATGACTCTTCATTTTTTTGTCTAATGTGTACAATTTTTTTATTACAATAAACTTTTCAAATTATAAGAGTCGCAGAATTTAGCAGAAGTTGTGAAAATGCAACGAAAAGTAGCAAAAATTTTGAAAATGACAACAAAAGGTGCTTGTTTTGTAAACGTTTTTTTACTATCCTTAATGTGAAAAAAACAGATGGAGGACAAGTTAATGCTTTTGGAAGAAAAGATAAAACATTACAGAAAGCAGTCTGGAATCTCACAGGAAAGGATGGCTGAAAAAATTGGAGTGTCCAGACAAGCCATTACAAAGTGGGAAAATGGAACAGGTGTCCCTGATATTTCAAACCTAATTGCGATTTCAGATTTGTTCCAAATATCAATTGATGAATTGATTTCAAATGGCAAAAATGAAAACAAACAGTCAGAATACATTTACGAAAGTAAAACTGAATATGATATTGATAGGAAAAAAAATTACGACATCAATCTTGGTGGGGCAAATACTGTTGTCATAAAATCATTTGATGGCGAAAAAATTTTGGTGTGGTTGTTTTCAAATGTCATAAAAAATTTACAGACTAATTACAAAGTCAAAATCGACGACGGAAAAAATGGAATTGATGTTGATTTAAAAAGACTTAACGATGAAACAGAAGCGTCTGCAAAAGATGGTCTTGTGGTTCAGATTCTTGTGCCAAGCAAATATCTTGGAAAAATAGATTTGGCTGTAAATGCAAAAAAATTGGAAATCCTCGAAATTGAAAATGAATTAATTGAGGTCAACGGAAAGATTTCTGAATTAAATCTTCAAGGAAACAAATGTGAAATTGAAATTGATTCAAGTCTTGATATGCAAATCAATATGCAGTCCCACGAAGGAGCAATTGAATTAAATCAAATTTCAGCGACATCAAGAATTGTTGTTCCAAATGATTATTCATTCAGATCTGCGGCAAAAGGAATTGCTACAAAAATCTATTATGAAAATCATGGAAAAACTGCTGACGATTTTTCAAATCCAGAAGCGGACAACTATATTGAACTGAACGGAATGAAAAGTGAACTTGTAATTGTAAAAGAGGAGATATAAAAATGGAAAAGTATGTTTATCGACCTAAAAGATTTTATGTAACAGTATTTGCTTGCACTTGGTTTTGGTGGCTTTTTGCAATCATGTTTAACGAAGGTATGTCATTGTATTTGGGAATGTTTTTGGGACTTGTATCACCAGCGGTTGTTGCTGTGGTTACAGTGTTCACATCAAAGAACAAATCCCTGAAGCAGGATTTCAGAAAAAAGATAATCGGATTTTATCGAATCAAACCATTGTACATTGTGGCTGCTGTTTTGATTTTTGCAACAATCGTGGCAGCATCAATTGGAACTTCGGTTTTGTTCGGGGGAAGTGTAAAACAGTTTTCATTCACGGAAGATTTTTCATTTTCAATCGGCGGTACATCAGCTCTTCTAACAATTTTGCTTGCATCAACAATTGAGGAACTTGGTTGGCGTGGGTACGGTGAAGATGCGGTCGGAGCTTACCACAGTTGGTTCAAAGAGTCCATAATTTTTGGTTGCATTTGGGCGGTTTGGCATATTCCACTTTTTTGGATTCCTGGTACATATCAGTACGGTCTTAGGGAGATGGGAATTCTTTATGTAATCAATTTTTTGGTTAGCGTCATTCCGTTGGATTTTTTGCAGACTTGGGTTTATGTAAAAAACAATCGCAGCATGTTGGCAACAATTATTTTCCATTTGTTCATCAATATCATGCAGGAAAAAATCAATATGTCGCCTGAAACAAAATGCATTGAAACAATTTTTGTTGTCATCGCGGCAGTTGTTGTTGTGATTACAAATAAGAAAATGTTTTTTGAAACAGACCATATTGGAAATCTGTTGGAGGAAAAATAATTCATTGGATTTGTTGTTGAAAAGCAATTTAAAATCCTCGTAAAAAAAAATCACAGAAAGTCATGCTGAATTAAGTTCAGTATCTCTTGATAAACAGTTCCACTTGGTTGTTTTGAGATTCCAAATCCAGTTCGGTATGACTTGTTTGATTTTTACAAAAAAATCCCCAGAGCAAAAAACTCCGGGGACTTGTGAGGGAGAATTAAACCATCCTGACACAATCTTCTGATATATATTTTTGAGGTTCGTTTACAAACAATGGTAATCCAGGGGGCAAAATTTCTTTTCCGGATTCCTCTTTTTTATGACATGCAAAATTTAGATTCAAAATAAATTCCAGAATATCATCTCCTTCCTTGATTCCATAGGCAGCGTTTACTGCTTTGTCCAATTCATTTTGAATTTCGGTCACTGGATTGTTTGGTGTTGATTCCATAAGCTTGTATAAATCTCGTAGTGAAAAGTCATGTTTTGCCATTACTTCTCGTCGTTTTTCTCTTAGCCTTTTTGCAAGTTCCGAGATTTTTTTAACATCTTTCTCTTTTGGATTTTGCGGCCAAGGGAAAGAATCAAAAACAGTGTCAGATGTATATCTTGGATCTCCTTTTAAAGATGAACATCTTGCATTAAACCATTTCCAGTGAACTGTTGATGACAAAATTCCAAAGGAATAATCATCTTCAAATGGGAAAACCTGAAGTGCATCATTGGGATGAATTTTCGAAGAAATAAATTCAAAAATTGGTCTTTTAGTAACACGGGAACAAACTATGTATCTTGTTTTTGTTTCAAGGATATCCATAAGTTCGTCACGCGCATAAGACAATTTCCACCATTTTTTCAAAAATCCTTCGTGATGATGATTTACCTTTGCATTTGGATTCTTTTTCAATGTCTCCGCATTTTTTTGTTTTTCAGCTTCAGCTTTTTCAGTTTTCTCAGGAAGAATATTTTCTTCAATTATTCTATACAAATCTTTGTATGTAGAAGCATCAAAAATGTCTTGCTTTCTAAAATCAATTACATATCTGTCGGGCTGAGAATTTTTCGCTCCTACAAGTCTGTCGCCAATTAAAAATGGAAAAAATACTTCTTTATTTTTTGAATTTTTATTCAATAAATCTTTTGCTTTTTCCAAATCTTTTACAAGGAAAAATTCATTTCCATGAGTCTGTCCCTGATAGCAAAAACCTTCTTTCTTGTTGGCATTTAATGGAAAAGCAGATTTTACATCACACTCAGATTTTAATGACGATGAAATGTTTGTGGGATTTTCTGTTGTAAATGGAGAATCTAGTCTATCTCCGTTCTGTGTTACAAGTTTCTTTTCTCCTTTGAAATCTCCCTTTGTCCAGTTTACAATTGACACATGAACAGCAGCGTCTCCAGACCAAACCTGTGTACTTACAGCATCAAAAATTGTTCCGCCATTGTCAACAATATAATCAAGACCACCGACTCTTGAATCGTTTTGCCTGATTGTATTTGTTCCAACCAATCCAGCATACTGACCGTTTTTCATAAGTTCGTGAGCTTTTCTGTACCAGAACACACAATAATCCGCTCTTCCAGGAACATCAGGAAATTTCTGTCGTACCTCTTCAATATAGGCATTGTCCATTTCCGCTTTCATTTTGTTTTTACTTTGATACGGAGGATTTCCAATCACAACATCGAACTCAGGCCATTCTGTAAGCAAGGCATCCTGACATAAAATATTTTTGTCCATGTTGTCCAACGGTAAACTGGAATCAATTTCAAACAAGGCATCTCCATACCAATGTTTGTTCCATCTGTCCACACCTATTTCTTTTGCAAGCATCATTGTCACTTTTGCCAATTCCACAGCAATTGGTTGAATCTCAATTCCAAAAAATTGATGTGTGGAAATAACGCTGAATGAATGTATTTGAGTAATAGCTTTTTTAGAATTACTTTTTTCCATTAAGTCAGCAATCTTATCCAAAATATCAAGCTCAATTTGTTTTAATGCCAGATATGCTACAAACAAAAAATTTCCGCTTCCACATGCAGGATCCAATACTTTGTAATTTTTTAATTTTTTAATTCTTCAAGCAATTTTTCCAAAGCAGGTATTGTTTTGGCTTTTTTTATTTTTTCTTTCCATGGTTTTACAATGCAAGGATTTACAATTTTCTGAATATCAAGTTCACTTGTAAAATGTGCTCCATATTCATGGCGTTCATCCGCATTTAATGTTCCCTCAAATAAAGAACCAAAAATTGCAGGGTTTACAAAATTCCAGTCTACTTCACAAGCTTCATACAGCAGATTCAAACTTTTTGAGTCCAAATCCAATGGTTCCACTTTTTTGAATAATCCACCATTAAAATAAGGAACATTTTTATATTTTCCTCCCTCTGCAGGAGTTTTATTTGCCATTTGTCTAAACAGTCCACCGAGTTCGTCATAGGAGTTTTCTTTTCCAGATACACAGTTTTTTACCAATGTCGTAAATAATCCATTTGGCAACAATCCAAAATCTTCACTGAACATTGAAAGGACGCATTGAAGTAAAAATCTTTGAACTTTTAAAGGATTTTCTTTCTTGTCATAAACCTCACGTTTATAAATTTCTCCGATTGTTTTTGCAACATCTTTTGAAATTTTTTCAACATTGATATGAAAGTTAGGTTCTCTTTCATCTGGATACATAAAATTAAAAGCAGATTTTCTTGACTTTAATTCATCTATAGAAATTTTATCAGCAAATGAAAGATAATCATAAATTATAAATTCATCAAAATTACAAAGAATTATGTATCTTGGTTTTTGCGCACCTGGGCCAATAACAGTTGCCGGATCCATTTCAATCCAATAATCTCTCACCTGAGCAAAATGTTTTTCCAGATTTTTTTCTGCACGCTTTTTCATTTCGATTAAAACACCAGCGTGACCAATTGGAGCAAAAAGACAGTCTGCAAATTTTGTTGTTTCATCTGCAAATTTTATTCTGGATTCAAATGCCCCTCCTGCAGTAACAACATCTTCATAACCAAATATTTGAAAAAAATGGTTCAAGAAAGTTTGAGCTTCACCTTTTTCATCACCTTTTAATGATTTTGCAAAACTAATAAATTCTTCAACAGATTTCATAATCTTATTCTCCTATTTCCAGAACTTCCCAATAGCCGCCTTTATCTGCACCAACACGACGGATATATTTTTCTTTTTGCATTTCGGCTAGCATTTTCTTGATAGTTGTGTGTCCTGTATCAAGCAATTTTTCTAAATCTCCTATAGTTACATACTTGTTTTCATTTATGGCAATAATGATTTTTCGACACTTTTCTGGCCACTTTTCTGGCCACTTTTCTGGCCATTTTTCTGGCCATTTTTGTATTTTCTGGTCACTTTTTCTAGATTGTCCTGTTTCTTGGACATAAACAGTAGGGGAAACAGTAGGGGTATCCTCTTTGTCCAAGAAATTCATGTTCTTAACAATTGCAGTAAATGAGAATGGTGTAGATTTAAATACTGGGAGATTTTCTTCCCGATAATTTGGAGCAAATTTAACTGCTGCAAGAATCTTCCTAAAACCACTTCCACGGCGTTCCATAAAATCCATTCGGTTCATTAAATCAGCAATAACGGGATTTCTTCTTGTAGAAATGATATTTTCTAAATCTTGATTCTGCACAGGAACTCCATCATACATTCCACCAGGATTTTGGATTTCAATTCTATCATCAAAAATATCAATATGAATTTCACTTCCAAGTACACCATAATCTCGGTGGACAAGTGCATTTACCATTAACTCGTGGATTGCACGTTCCGGGAAATTCTCTTTTTCAACACGAGAATCAGCAGTTTTATACCAGATTTTCTGATTATGCAATTTTATAAAACCTTCACTGTCATTCAATAACTGCAAAATATTTCCGCTGTATTCTTTATCATCAATTGCGTCAATGGAACTAGGTGCTTTTGTAAGACCGTTCCATCTGGTACAAAAAATTCGTGCATGTCTGAATGGACTAATATCTGTGAACAATGCTCCAGCATTCGTAAGATAGCCATCTTTTGTAATAAGCCCAAATGAAAGATAATCTCCAGATTCAAGATGATTTCCAGTTTTATTGTAATAAACAGATTCCAAAAATGTAAAGCTGAAATCCTTTGCTTCAAATTCCGATTTCAGTGTGTCCCAAGTTCTGTTTGTTCCTTTTAAAATCAGTTCATGTAAAATTGGAGTGTCGGCTTGAACGCTTGAACTTCCTGCACGGATAAAGGTAATTTTTGTTGAGTTTTCATTTAGATAATAGGGTGTATTTAATCCACCTTTCACCTGCAAAACGATTATTTCGGTTCCGTCCTCTGTTGTGTCTGGTTCAAGAATAAAATCCGGAATCGGAGAAATCCTATCTTTTATGCAGTTGGAAATAAATTCAATTTCAGATTGAACATTTTTGATTGGAACAGGTTTGCGTGTTTTGTCATCAATGCCAAAAATCAACATTCCGCCAATTCCGTTCGCAAATGCACTAACACTTTTGAGCCAACTTTTTGTTTTTGAATGTTCCACTTCCTGTTTAAAATCACATTCCGAGTGTTCAATCTTGAATTTTGTAAGCATGACTATATTTTATAGGAAATTTTTGCAAATTACAATTTTGATTTTACCCATTAACCAAAATTCACAAAAAAAATCCCCAGAGCAAAAACTCCGGGGACTTGGGTTTTAGTTTCTATCTAATTTTAGTTGAAGTATGAAACTCCGGCGGCGAACAGGTTCTGGCAGGAATTTTCTTTTGGATTTGTCAAAGGATTTCCGGCAATGTTTTTAATCAAATCAATGCTGGCTCCGTTTTTGTCATTTCCAACAGTTCTTTCGCTGTGTCCCATCTTTCCAAGGACATGTCCGTCTGGGCTGGTCAAACCTTCGATTGCAAAGAGACTTCCGTTTGGATTGTCCGGTTCGCTGATTGAAGGAACACCATTTTCATCAACATACTGTGTGTAGACCTGTCCATTCTTGAACAAATCTGCTGCCATTTTTTCGCTGACAACAACACGACCTTCTCCGTGGCTTACTGGAACCAAATGGATGCGTGGGTCCAAAACAGACTCGTTCAAAGCCCATGGACTTGTGGCACTGACCATTCTTGTGCGAACAACACGGCTAATGTGGCGACCAATTTTGTTGAATGTCAAAGTTGGTGTTTCATCTGTCATCTCACGGATTTCACCATAAGGAACAAGACCAGTTTTAATCAAAGCTTGGAAACCGTTACAGATTCCCAAAACAAGACCGTCACGATTTTTCAGCAAATCCATCAAAGCGTCGGCAATGCGGTGCTCACGGATAACATTTGCAATATATTTTCCAGAGCCGTCTGGTTCATCTCCAGAACTAAATCCACCAGCGAATGCAACAATCTGACTCTTCTTGATTTCTGCACTAATTGCTTCAAGACTTTCGGCAATATCAGCAGGAGTGCGATTTTTGAAAACCATGATTTTTGTTTCAGCTCCGTTCAAGTTGAATGCACGGGCCATGTCAAATTCACAGTTTGTTCCAGGGAATACAGGAATGATTACCTTTGGTTTTGCAGTTCCAGTTTTTGCTGTAAAGGTCTTGCGTGCCTCTGCCAAACTTGGGTGCTCATCCAATGCGTATTTTGGAAGTGAAGGCTGCTCTTTTGCTCCAGAAACTGGTGGGAAAACTTTTGCCAATGTTGATTCCCAAGCTTTTTCGATTTCAGCCAAATCAATTGTTGCTCCAAATACGGAGATTGATTTTTCGTCAACAGTTGTACCAATCTTTGTGACAGTTCCTGCGACGAAACTTGAATCCATATCCAAAGCTTCTGAACTTTCCACGATGATTGAACCGTACAATGGAGTGAACAAATCTCTTGAATCCACATCATAATCCAAAGATGCTGCTGTTGCGCTTGCACAAATAGTTGTGATGTTTGCACCAATCTTGTTACCCATTGCCATCTTGCTGATTGCTTCGGCGATTCCACCAGGTCCAACTGGATACATTGCGGCAATTTTTCCATCAGCGTTCAGGTTATAAAGAGCCTTGCTGTTTTCTGTGAAGATGTCAAAATCAGGGGCAAGTTCTTCTGAATAAGGGACAGATACCAAGAAGATTCCGTCACCAGATTTTTTGAAGGAACCGGAAGTTACATTCTTTACATCATCAGTTGTTACGGCAAATGAAACCAGTGTGTGAGGAACATTGATGTTTTCAAATGTACCACTCATACTGTCTTTTCCACCGATGCTTCCTGTACCCATTGCGTTCTGAGCGTCCAATGCTCCCAAAAGTGCTGCGGCTGGATATCCCCAAGTCTTTTCACTAACTGCACGACCAAAGAATTCCTGGAAACTCAAGCGGCAGGTCTCTGGTTTTCCACCAAGGGCTGTGATTTTTGCCAAGGATGAAAGAACTGCAACCTGTGAACCATGCCAAGGACTCCACTGTGAAACACGAGGGTCAAATCCGTAAGTCATCAAGCTGACTGTTGATGTTTCACGAGGTGAAAGAACTGGAATCTTTGCAGCCATACCAGCTTCAGGACAGTTCTGATATTTTCCACCATAAGGCATCAAAACAGAACTTGAACCAATGGAGCCATCGAATCTTTCGCCCAATCCACGCTGAGAACAACAAGCCAAATCGCTCATGTTTGCAATCCAAGCTTTGTGAACATCGGCGGCAGTAGAATCAGCAGTTAATATAGAAGAAACTGAATCAAGTGGATTTACCAATGGTGATTTTTCTGGTTCAGCAGGGGACTCGATTTCTGCAACTGCTTCGTGTGGAGCTCCAGCTGTGTCAATGAATGAACGGTCCAAATCAACGATTGTATTTCCACGCCACTTCATAACCATGCGGTCTGTATCTGTGACTGTTGCAACGACAACTGCGTTCAAGTTTTCTGCATTTGCTGCGGCGATGAATTTTTCAACATTTTCTTTGCGAACAACAACTGCCATTCTTTCCTGTGACTCGGAGATTGCAAGTTCTGTTCCATCAAGACCTTCATACTTCTTTGGAACTGCATCCAAGTTGATATCCAATCCTGGGGCCAATTCTCCAACTGCTACGGACACACCACCTGCACCAAAGTCGTTACAGCGGCGAATCATCAGACAGACATCCTTGTTGCGGAAAAGTCTCTGAATCTTGCGTTCCTCAACAGCGTTTCCTTTCTGGACTTCAGCGGCTGCGGTTGTAACTGATTTTTCTGTGTGGACTTTTGATGAACCTGTTGCTCCACCAATTCCGTCACGACCAGTTCCACCACCAAGCAAAATGATAATGTCTCCGGCTTCTGGAGTTTCACGAAGGACCAAATCAACTGGAGCGGCTGCAATAACTGCACCAAGTTCCATGCGTTTTGCCAAATATCCTGGGTGATAAACTTCTGCAACCTGTCCCGTTGTCAAACCAATCTGGTTTCCGTAAGGAGAGAATCCCTGAGCTGCTTCACGGGTCAACTTCATCTGTGGGAGTTTTCCTGGCAAAGTCTGGTTCAATGGAACTGTTGGATCTGCTGCACCTGTTACGCGGAGAGCCTGATAAACCCAAGAGCGGGCTGAAAGTGGATCACGGATTGCACCACCGATACAAGTTGCGGCACCTCCGAATGGTTCAATTTCTGTTGGATGGTTGTGGGTTTCGTTTTTGAACTCCAAAAGCCATCTTTCTGTTGCATCTGGAGAATCAGCGGAGATTGGATTTCCGTTTGCGTCGGTTGTATAATGAACATCAATGTAGATTGAACAAGCGTTGTTTTCTTCACTGACTTCCAAATCTTCAAGTTTGCCGTGCTTTCTCAAATATTTTGCACCGATACAGGCCATGTCCATCAAAGTGACATTCTTATCCTTGCGACCTGCATACAAATCTGTGCGCATATCGGTATAGTTCTGCATTGATGAGCGGAACAAATCAGCATAAGGACCTTCAGCGATTTTTATATCCTTGAGGATTGTGTTGAAAGTGGTGTGGCGGCAGTGGTCAGACCAGTAAGTGTCCAAAACACGGATTTCAGTGATTGTTGGGTTGCGTTTCTTTGAGACAAAATAATCCTGGAGCCATTTGATATCAGCAAAGTCCATTGCCAATCCCAACTGTTTTCTATATGACTCAAGTTTTTTTGCATCAAAATTGATAAATCCATCAACAGTCTCAATATCAGCAGGAACTGTTGTTTCCATTTTGAGAGTCTTTGGCTGAGAATTATCAATCAGGCGGCTGTCAACTGGGTTAATCAGATAGTGCTGGATTTTTTCAACATCGGCAGCGGAAACTGTTCCAGTCAAAAGAACAACCTTTGCACAACGGACTCTTGGTGGTTCTGTTCCAACTTTTGCAAAAGATGCCATACCTTCACGCAAAAGTGAAAGACACTGCTCGGAGGAATCTGCTCTCTGATCGTACTGACCTGGGAGGAATTCCCATATAATCTGAGTTACACCTTCAGGGACTTCCAGTGACTCAAAAACATTATCGCTCTGTGGCTCGGAAAAGATTTGTGTTGTTGCAGCACGGGCCACATCATCAGAAACATTTTCCACGTCATATCTGTTCAAATAACGGACACCAGTAACGCCGCTAATTCCCAAAAAACTGCTGATTTCAGCGTAAATACGGTCAGCCTCAATTGTAAAGCCGGCTTTTCTTTCTACATAGATACGAAACATAACTATATTATAGAAGAATTTGAATTGTTTTTCAATGTGTGGAATAGGTGAAAATGTGATTTCAAATTTTATTTATTGATTTCTGATTTTGTTGATTAAGATTTCGGTGTGGGGCGATTTTCCAAATCCTGAAGATTTCACCAAAAGATGATTTATCAGGATAAGGAAAGTTAAAAGGATAGGGTGGGGCTAGAAAAAAATCCCCTTTATGAAAATCTCAAGTCCAATGCCAATCAGGATGATTCCACCAAGTATGCCGGCCTTGTTTGATAGTTTTGTACCAACTTTTTGTCCAATTTTTAATCCACCGAAACTTATGGCGAATGTTACGACTGCGATTATGGTTGAACAGATGAGAGCCATAATCAGTCCATAGTTTTCGATTGTGAATCCTACGCTCAGTGCATCAATTGATGTGGCGATTCCCTGAATCAATAAAGTTCCCGTGGTCAATTTTTGGAAATCATTTTTGTCCTCGTCTTTGTCTTTTGACGATAATGATTCGATTAACATTTTTCCACCGATGTACAAAAGCAAAACCAATGCAATCCAAGGAATGAATTTTTCAAATTTTGTAAAATATTTTACGATTGTGTGAACGCATATCCAACCAATCATGGGCATGGCGAATTGAAAAAAAGCGTAGCAACCTGAGACCAGGCACATTCTTGGCAGTTTCATTTTTGGTTCATTCAAACCGTTGACCATTGAAACTGAAAATGCGTCCATTGCCAAACCTACGCCTAACAAAATTGAGTTCAAGAAAAACATAAAATTCCAATCCATAGATGGTGGACTCCTTAAAATAAAATCCCCAACAATTGATGCTGGGGAAACATGGTCAAATTATAGCAAAAACAAATCGGTTAGAACAAGACAATTTTAAAGTCCGACAACTGTTTGTTTATTCCAATCATTTTTTTAGGACAACTTCTTTTAAATCGTAGCTTCCCATTGATTTTCTTCGCACCTGTATTGTGATTTTTTTTGCATACAATGCTTTTGAAAATGCTGCGTAAATATCATCGACACTTGCGTTTGCACCAAAACTTGTTAAATCAACAACAGTGTCGTCAATGAAAATTTTACAAGTACTTTGGGTGGGTGAATTCTTGATTCCGTGGATCACGAAAAGATCATCATCCTTGATACCCATTTTGAATGAAGCAGATTTTTTTTCAGGTATCAAACAAAAGATTTTGTAAATGGAATTGTTGGTTGTGATTTTTGTTCCATTTTTAAAATACAGGATAATGCTTTGACTTTTGTTTTCCTTTATGCTCAAACCGATTGAATCAAGGAAAAATTTTCCAGCGGCGATTTTTGCTGCTTTTTTTTCGGTGATAATTTTTCCATCATAACGAACGACGATATAATTTGTGTCGGTATTTTTTTTGTCCATTGCGGAAAGTTCAGATGGACTTGCAATTCTAAAACCGTTAGCTGCTGCTGCTTCATCCACAACTTTATAGCGAGGCAGATTCCAATTGTCAGGGTCGTAAATATTGTTTACTGAATAGACTGGTTCATATCCAAGTGCATAGCTTGCTTTGTTAAGAATATATTTGACTGTGTTTTCATTGTTGTAGGATCTGGACAAAAGTTTGTTGATCTCCTTTGAATATGCTTCAATCAAATCTTCTGTGGCAAGGAAATATCTTTTTTTTGTTCCATCATAATACACATCATAATTTGCAGATGAAATTGTGGCGATATATTTTTGCAGCAATGTGTTTTTCTTTTTTTCTGCCAATGATTTTTCTGCCAATGATTTTTCATCAAACTTCCTTTGTTCTTCTTCATTGTGATATGTGATTGTATCGATGGTGCTGGAAATTCCGTGGTATCCTTTTCTTCTATAGCCGTTGGCATCTGGAGAAACTGTTGTTGTTCCGGTCATATATTTGAGAGGCCATTTGTCTGGATTTGTTTCACCATTGATTGAATAAACTGGTTCCAATCCTTGTGAGATACTTGCTTTGTTCAAAATATATTGAGTCGCCACCAACTGATTTCCAAAAGTCTTAAATGGTTCATATTGGATTAATTCTGTTGAATAGATGACAACACTTTCGGCGGTCATTGTATAGAGACCATCGTGATTGATTCCTTTGTAATTTGCAGTCGTGATATAACGAATCAAACTGTTGACAAGTTCATCCCTTTTTGGATTTGGAGGAAGTTCAAAATAATATTCCGTGTCCTCATCGTCATCTTCGTAATCAAAGTCGTCATCAAAATCATTTTCATCATCATAATAATAATCTTGGGTCTGATAATTATTATCCGATTCATAATCATCAAATGTTTGGGCAAAAGAAAGTCCTGCCACAAAAAAAAGGATAAAACTAAAAAGAATAATTTTTTTCATAGTTACCTCTGTTTTATAATTTTGTGATGTTGAAAAATCTAATTTGTTTTTTACATCATCGCATTTTTAAGGACATCTCTAAAAACTATAATTTATAGAAATTCCAAATTATATAAGTTCCAAAAGTTTGTCGATATTTTCTTTTTGTGTTGCCCAACTGGTTGCAAATCTGATGACCGTATTTGAATCATCAAATTTTTCCCAAAAACTATATGATACATTTTTTTTCAGTTCATCAAGTTTTTTGTTTGGCAAAATTACAAACTGTTGATTTGTTGGAGAGTCGATAAAAAATTTAACTCCTTTTTTTGCAAGATTTTCTTTTAAATAATCAGCCATATCAATTGCGTGCTTGCTGATTTCCAAATAAAGTCCATCTGTAAAAAGTGTATCGAACTGCAATCCCAAAAGACGACCTTTCGCCAAAAGTGCTCCGTGTTTTTTTTGTTGATTTACAAAATGTTCAGGTCTGTTGTTTTTTGTAAAGACCAATGCTTCACCACAAAGTGCACCAACTTTTGTTCCACCGATATAAAAAATATCAACCAGATTGCAAATATCATTGAGGGTCAAATCATTTTGTTTGCTCATCAAAGCATATCCCAATCGGGCACCATCCATATAAAGTGGCAACGAATATTTTTTACACACATTGGAAATGTCCGTCAGTTCTTTTTTTGAATAAATCGTTCCGTATTCTGTTGGTTGAGAAATATAAACCATTCCAGGAAAAACCATGTGCTCATTATTTCCGTCTGAAAAAAAAGTATTCAAAAAATCATCAAGTTCTGTGGAGTAGATTTTTCCAAGATGATTTGGAACTGTCAAAACTTTGTGACCTGTGTATTCAATTGCACCAGCTTCGTGGGTTGCCACATGTCCAGTCACTGCACTTACAACACCTTCCCATGGTTTTAAAATTGTGTCGATGGTAAGTTGATTTGTTTGTGTTCCACCCGTCAGAAATTCAATTTGTAAATTTTCTATTCCACAAGATGAACATATTTTTTCTCTTGCACTTTTACAAAAGTCGTCATCGCCATAACCGTTTGTGGGAATCATGTTTGTCTTTGAAAGCTGTT